>JBBILC010000104.1:0-19750 GCA_037445115.1 Coleofasciculaceae cyanobacterium bin_20 | reverse complement strand
GGATTAGTGTGTCTATTTTTAGAAAATAAAATCTTAAGATTCAACACTTCTGCCCACAACCCCAGTTTCATGGATAATGACCGCGAGTTGTTCCGTCAGATCCGGCTGCTCAAACTGGCGGCTAGAGAGATTGATACTGAGGACCAGGGGGCGATCGGGGAATTGGGTTTGCCACTGGTGAGCTTGCTGGCAGGCGGCTTGGCAAATCCATGCGCCGAGGGGAATAATTAATCCGGTTTCTTCGGCCAGGGGAATAAACGCAAGGGGAGGGACAAACCCCTTACGGGGGTGTTGCCAACGAATCAAGGCTTCAAAGCCGACGATCGTCCCGGTGCTGAGGGCAATCATCGGCTGGTAATACAGGACAAATTCCTGGGCGGCCATCCCTTGGCGCAGTTCGCTCTCCAGGGTTAGTTGCTCAACGACGGCCTGTTGCATCCCGGTGGCAAAGACTTCGTAGCAGGTTTTGCCCAGGGATTGGGCGCGATACATGGCCGTGCGGGCATCGCGGAGTAAATTCTCCGGCGTGTACTGGTAAGCGGCTTGGGACAGGGCAATCCCGATCGTAGTCGTGAGGGTCATGGATTTCTGGGGCAGCCCCAACGGTTCCGTTAGGCTGGCCTGAAGACGCTCGGCCAGGGCAGTCAGGTTGGCTTGGGTGCCAGGTAAATAGACCGCAAATTCCGCTGCCCCTAGGCGAGCGATCGCCGATGCTCGCGGTAGCACCGTCCGCAGGCGGTTGACAAACTGGCGGCATAGGTGATCGCCCCCGTCCCCCTCCAAACTGGCCTGGAGACGCTCGAAGCGATCGATCGTTAGGACTAAAACCCCCCAAGGCAACGATTCAGGCTGGTGAGATGGGCGGGCTAGCGATCGCCCTAACCGGTGGATAAAGGCCTCGGCGTTGAGCAGCCCCGTGGCCCGATCGTGGGTAGTGGTATAGCGCAGCCGTTGGGCCATAACCACACCCATTGTCCCCAGGAACCCCAGGGCTGGCCCCGTGATCGGAATCCAGATCAGATGATTAAACAGGAGTGCCCCAATTCCCCCGATTGTCCCTACCCCCAGGCACGCGGCAACCCCCAGGCTGAACGGATCTCGCACCCCCCACACCAACAGGCCAGCGATGACGCTCCATCCCCAGAACCAGAGCCACTCCTGGACTTGGGACCAAAACCGAAATTGGCGTGGTGTGCTAGACAGGATATCCAGCAGTTGGCTCACCATTTGGGCGTGGATCATGACCCCGGAGAGTTGGAACTGGTGCCGCAGGCCAGGGCTATAGGGGGTATAAAACTGGTCCTTGAGGCTAGGGGCGATCGTGCCAATCAGGACACTGCGATCGCGCACCCAATCCGGATTTACCTTCCCTGTCAGTAGCTCGGTCAAGGTCACCGTAGGGGCAACGGCCCGCCGGGTGCGGTAGTGCAGCAGAATTTGGTAACCACGGGTATCTGCTCGGTGGTATCCCCCTGCCGTTGGGGTTAGAAGCGCGAGTGCCGTGTCGCCCAGGATCAGAGTATCAGCATCATCGTGCAGTTTAATCCCGGCCTGCGGCAAGGTAGCAAGGCTAACCCGGAGGGCAAAGGAATAGTAATCCTGATCCGGAGCCGTGACCAGCAGGAGATTGCGGCGAACCACCCCATCGATGTCCAGCACCAGATCATTGAAGCCAGTCCGTGCGGTCGGCACCCCAGGCGGACCAGCGATGCCACTGCCCACGTCGGTAATCCCAATTAAATTGTCGGCCTGAAGTTGGACGGCTAGGGCGGTTTCCCCCGGCGGTTGGGGCAGATCGCGATATAAATCCAGGCCAATCACACGGGGCTGGTGGTTCTGAAGTTGGCGCAGGGCCTCCGCAAGTAACTGATCCGACAGGGGCCAGCCGTAGTGGTGCAGATCCGCTTCGTCGATCGTCACTAATAGCAAGCGATCATCGGGCGCAGTATCCGGTTGCCATTGCACCAGGCGATCGAATACCGCTAGTTCCAGGGCGTCTAGACCCACTAACCACTGACCGCCGCCAAAGAGGGCGGTGACCAGGGTACTTGACAGGACAACCGATCGCCCGACAACCCCCAGGTATCGGACCGGGGGGAAGTGGTGCCTTATCAGTAGTGGGATGTACGGTAAGAACGATCGCACGCGTATTTTGGGCAATCTGCCCGCGTTTGGGTGGCTAGCCTATTGCAGCAATTTGACCTCAAACTGACTGGCGAAGGACTGGCTAGCTAAGTTTTCGAGGGATAACGTTTGGAGGAGTTGGGTCCACTGCTGATGGACGGCGGGGTGGTCGGGATGGGTCTGCCGCAGTTCCACCAGGGTTGCGATCGCATCGCTCCACAGTCCCGCTGCCTTCTCGGCCCCCACCTGTTCTAGTTTATGCTCAACCGTCATCGCGGTTGGCGTATCCACTGACGCCTCTACGGGCGTATCGACCCGACGGAGCCAGCCAGATAACACCACCATTTGGGCTGGATCATCCGGATGGCAGGCGATCGCGAAATACCATTGGTAGTCCTGATCGACCGCTAGCGTGCCGGCGGGAATTGGGACACCCACGACCGCCTCCCCAGTCCCCGTGGTGAGGGTTGTTTCGTAGACCGTGGTCCCCTTGGTATCCCGCAGCAGGAAGTCAACCCCATAGCTCTGGTCTACCTTAGGCATCGCGAAATAGAGGACGGGTTGCGGGCGGGCGGTTACCCCCAGGTTATTGGCCGGGTTGAGGGCGGCCAAGGCGGGCGTATCGATCGCACAGTCTCCCCGCGATCCTCCCCCCAGGCGACGACCAGGAAATTCATTCCGTTGGGCCACTACCGGGTTGAGGCTAGCCGTCGCGATCAGGGAGACAGCAACCCCAATGGGCAGCATCACACGTCGCAAGGTTGTTAGGTTCATAGCGATATGTCACTCAAGTTACGAATACATCATGGATAGCTAAATAAGTCAACAATTAGGCACCTCGAAAACTGTAAGTTGGACCAGCCAAGCCTAATACAGTTGGGTGAGATGAGGTTAGCGTTGATCGTTAATTGTTCATCTCTAGTTCAGTAAACATAAAGTCCCGCAACATTAGTAGTAACGACTTGAGTCGTTGCGGGCTAGAGCCAGCACTACAAACGTTGCATAATTAAACGATAGACTGCACAGCCGTTCCCTCTCTAATGAAATACGGTCAAGCCTTGTGAACAAGGGGCTTAAGCCCCTTGCCTGTACCTCACCAAGTATGGAAGTGCTGTAGTTCACCTCTAGTTCACTTCATAGCTCACGGTGACTAATACATAGAACAACCGTAAAATCACAGAGATTTCGATAATGACAAACCGCAGCCAAACAAGCAATTTCTGATGATTTGCTGTGGCTTTATTGGTTTGATATCACAGTTTTGAGAGCAATCCAAGCGATCCATTAGTACTGGAACTCTATCATCGCAGAGGTCTTGACAGTTGTTAGTGATTTTGATCACGTTGTACTGATATTGGGCTACATCGGAAAATACCCATCTTGTGCTCACAATCAATACAGTTTTGTCGGTTGGGGCCGTTGCACTGCCCCGATCCCACAGGAGTCGGGAGGCCCAATGGGCCGCATCGTTTACAGTGGTTTGTCCTACCATAGGGAATAATTACCCACCCTGAGAGCTTGGATGGCATGAATCGGGTTGACTATCTGCGCATTAGCCTGATCGATCGCTGTAATTTCCAGTGTCAGTACTGTATGCCGACGGGGGCCGATTTGGCCTATGTGCAACGCCAGGATTGGCTAACGGCGACTGAGTTACTGACCCTACTGCGCGAGGTCTTGATTCCGGTTGGTTTCACGCGTTTTCGGTTAACGGGGGGCGAACCGCTCCTGCGTCCGGAGGTGGTTGACATTGTGCGGGCGATCGCGGCCTTACCGGCAACCCAGGATTTGGCCATGAGTACCAATGCCTTCCTGCTAGCGGATTTGGCCGAGGATCTCTATGGGGCCGGGTTACGCCGGATCAATATCAGCCTGGATTCCCTCGACCCAGCCATTTTTGCCACGATCGTTGGTAGTCAGGGTCCCCGACGGTGGCAACAGGTTTGGCAGGGCATTCAGGCCGCCCACCGGGTTGGCTTTGCGCCCCTCAAGCTAAATGTGGTCGTGATTCCCGGTGTCAACGATCATGAGGTGTTGGATTTGGCGGCCTTGACCCTGGAGCGGGAATGGCATGTGCGGTTTATTGAGTTCATGCCGATCGGGAACGCGGACCTGTTTAGCGATCGCGGCTGGATTCCCTCGGCGGTTCTGCGGCAGCAGATTCGCGATCGTTGGGGATTGGCGACGGGCCAGGTGCGGGGGAATGGGCCAGCGGACGTGTTTCAAATTCCTGGTGCAAAGGGAACCTTGGGATTTATCAGCCAAATGTCGGAATGTTTTTGCGATCGCTGCAATCGGATGCGACTATCGGCGGATGGTTGGTTACGACCTTGCCTCCTCAATGAAACCGGCCAAATTAATCTCAAAGATGCCCTCCGGGCCGGGCGATCGCTGACAGAAATCCGGACCCAAGTTTTGGCGCTATTGCAACAAAAACCAGAGATTAATTTCAAACAGCGGGATGCGGGCACAGAAACAGGGATGTATAGCCGTACCATGTCACAAATTGGAGGATAAGCAATGGATAAGATACCCCCAAATTTGAACCGATAGGGCTAGCAGCAATAACAGGGGGGTAAGCCAATCGCCCCAACGGACATAGGGGGTTTGGGTGGTCCGGCGATAGATCGGGGTCGCCTGGACTTGATAGCGGTTGGGCTGCGATCGCCACATGACTTTGCCCCTGGGATTAATCACCCCAGAGTAGCCCGTATTGGTGGCCCGCACTGCCCAGCGATCGGTCTCGATCGCTCGCATCACATCCTGGGCCTCGTGTTGGGCCATTAACTGTTGACTATAGGGATCAAGGTTGGAGGCCGTTAGGATAAATTGCCCCCCGTGGTAGGCTTGCCGCCGAAACAGTTCAGCAAAGGTGGACTCATAGCAAATACTGGCGATCGCTGGACCAAATGGGGTAGCCATTTGCTGATCAAGGCTACCGGGCACCATTGTGGCCTCGATGGGTGATAGGCGATTAATTAGCCCACCTAACCAATTCTGAAACGGAATATATTCCCCTAATGGTACCAACTTCACCTTGTCATATTGCCCAACCGTTTCGCCGTCTTCCCCTAAGGTTAAAAGATTTTGGGTCAGGTGCCCCTGTTGTGTAGTAAACGTGCCCAACCAAGCCACCACCCCGCGATCGCGTACAGCTTGATAAAACCTGTTTTCAGTTCGTTGTTTTCCTTCCCAAAAGAGGGGAAATGCGCCCTCTGGCATCAGGACCGCATCAACCCCGCGATCAGCCAGTTGCTCATAGCCAGCCGTGTAGTGTTGAAAAGCTTGCCGAATCCCCATTGGCGTGAGCTTGATCCGGGTAGGAATATTGCCTTGAACGATCCCCACCCGTAGCGCCGTTGGCGGGACATCTGGCAGGGCCGTTACCCAGGTCAGCAACCCGATCGCATGGCTAGTCAGCAATAGCATGAGGGCGATCATGCCTAACCCCTGAGCAATCGAGAAATTTTGAATTTTGAATTTTGAATTTTGAATTTTCAACCCTAGCCATTGACCCAGTCCTAACCGGCCCCTTCCTGGCCACTTCTCCCCCTGCCGCCCCAGCCAAGCTTCCGCCAGACAACCATTCACAGCCACGATCGCGGCAGCGACCGTCCCTGGCCCTGACCATTGGCCCAAGTGCAGAATGACGGGATTTCCAGGGCTTTGGGTTAACGCGAGGGCGGTCCACCATAGGGGACCCTGACTCCAAAGCCATTCCAACCCTAGCCAGAGGGCCGTCCCGGTTAATACTCGCACCCCCGGTCGCTTTCCATAGCCCAGCAGTCGGGGGAGGCTGGCCATTGCCATTGCCCAGGTACCCGCCAACGCGGCTCCCCACAGGGTGACAAAGACCCAGCAAAAGCCAGCGATCGCCACACTCCCCCACCAGGGCACGCCCAACCACATCAGGGGATGGAGGCCCTTAATCCACACCAGGGAAATGCCGTGGTAGGCGATGCCCCACCCTAAGCCAAGCAAACCCGCGTTCCGGGGAGTCTGGGCACGATCGCCCACCCCCAGGACCCACAGGGGAGCTAGGGCTACCCAGGCGAAGAGCCAGACATTCAGTGGCGCGATCGCCATTGCCATACTCCCGCCCGCCAGCAGGACCCATAGCAGCGATCGCCACCTGCCCTGGTCGGGATCTCCCCCTAGCGTCACTGGGACCGCCGGGACTGTCTTGGCAGTGACAGCCTTCAAGGTCAATTTCCGATTCACCCCGATCAAATTCAAAATTCAAAATTTAAAATTCAAAAAAATTATCGCATCCTTCAAAGCCCTTTCAGAGGCGGGCTGATGGGGTCTGATCTCCAAAGCTGAGAGTTAATGAATGCCCGATCGCCGACCGATCAGCCAATAGGTTGTCATCTCACCCCGTCCCTTAATGGGGACACTGCCCCTCGGCTCCAGAACATAGCGATCGCGGAGGCGCACGTAGGTTGATTCCGTCACCTGAATGTGCCCCGGCTTGCCTTGGGATTCCATGCGGGACGCAATATTAACAGCATCTCCCCATAGATCATAAATAAATTTCTTGATGCCAATCACGCCAGCAATCACAGGACCGGTATTGATCCCAATCCGGAGTTGCAGGGAATCGCCTAAAATACTCTCTACGTTTTGCATGTGGGCCTGCATATCCAGGGCCATGTCCGCGATCGCAAAGGCATGATCTTCCCTGGGAACGGGTAAACCACCGACCACCATGTAGGCATCGCCAATCGTTTTGATTTTCTCCAAGCCATATTTTTCCGTGAGCTGATCAAACGCCGAGAAAATTTGATTGAGGCCATCCACCAATTGCATCGGTTCCAGATTGACTGCTAAATTCGTAAACCCAACAATATCTGCAAAGAGAATCGTTGCTTCTTCAAAATGTTCAGCCGGTGAGGCGTCTGCCTGTTTTAAGCGTTCGGCAATTTCCGCTGGCAGGATATTCAGGAGCAGTTGCTCGGAGCGTTCCTTCTCTTTGCGTAATTCTGCTGTGCGTGCTTCCACCCGTTGCTCCAGTTCCTCATTGGCCAACCGTAGGGCTTCTTCGGCCTGTTTACGATCGCTGATATCCCGCACCATGATCAGCACCGCATCCTCGCTCATAACGGCTACCCGCACTTCTTCATAAATGCGACGATCGTCCAGTGACAAGCACTGCTCATAAACCTGAAGACTACTGGTGGCCAATGCCTTTTCAATCGCCTGCATCCGCAACTGGGCTAGGTCTGGCGGTAGGGAATCCCAAACCGTTGTGCCCTCCAGGTTAGCCGTGCCCCCCGATACTTCCTGTAACCGATTCGCCCCGATCGCATTACTCAAATAGACCCCATCCCGGTTAACCCGCAGGAGGAGGTCGGGGATAGCCGCCACCAAGGCCCGATTGGTTGCTTCACTATGGCGTAGCGATCGTTCCGCTTGCTTCCGCTCAGTAATATCAAAAATAGCCCCATCTAAATAGAGGGGATGATTATCGGCATCAAAGACACCACGCCCCTGTTCATGGACCCAACGGGTACTGCCATCTTGATGGAAAATGCGATATTCCAAGACAAAAGGTTCTTGAATCACCAGGGCATGATTGGTCACAATCTCGACCAGATCGCGGTCGTTGGGGTGAATAATACTCGCGAAGGAACGCACCCGACTTTCAATAAAATCAGTCGCGGGATAGCCTGAAATTTTGGTGATGGCATCGGTCATGTATTCCACGGTCCATTCCGCATCTGTCCGGCAGCGATAAATGGCACCGGGGATATTAGCAACCAAACTCCGATAACGTTCCTCACTGGCTAGGAGTTCGGCCTCGGCCTGTTGCCGATCGCGCAGGGCTGCTTGGCGATCGCTAATATCCCGCACCATTAAAATGGCTTCGGTGGGACCACTGCAAACCACACGGACTTCATACGCCTGCGCCTGTTCCCCTACCCATAACTGATGTTCAAACACTTGGGGTTCCCCCGATTGAATGGCGGCTTGGATCGCTTGCCGGTATTGCTGAGCAAGGTCTGGTGGCAGTAATTCATCCACCCGTTTGCCAATCCGTTCGGTGGGGGCCATTACAAGGTTCACCCCTTTGGCAGGTTCCACATCCAGGTAGGTACCGTCCTCATGGATTCGCAGGATCAAATCGGGGATGGCATTGAGAATCGCTTGATGACGCGCTTTACTTTGGCGTAGGGCTGTAATGGAATGCTTCAGGCTAGCCGCCATGCGGTTAAAGGCCGTGGCGAGGCGATCGACTTCCAGTAGCAGGCTAGGGGCAACGCGTTGATCGACATCGCCGTGGGCTAGGGCTGTCGCCGCTTCAGACATGCGCAAAATGGGGCGGCTCACCCAGGTCGCCGTTAAGCCCCCAATCAGGATCGCCAGGATCAGGGCACCCCCCGATAGCCATAGGGTATTCTGCGTATTCGCCGTAATTTGCGTCATGAAATCGGCTTCGGGGATGGCCACCACCACCAGCCAGTCTAGGCCGAGACCATCTTGCCAAGGGGTGACGGAGACAAACACCTTTTGATCGCCAACCCGCAGGGAGAGCAAGGTCGGTGTCGTAATCGACCCAAATCCGCCGAAGCGATCGCGCAATTGGAGTGCCGTTTGCTGAATGAACCAATCCTGGCTTTCCGCTACATTCAACCGCTGGGCCTTGCCGTTGAGTTCTCGATAGGGAGGCTCTGAACTGGAACTGGCGATAATCAAGCCATCCCGTTCAATTACAAATACCTGACCCGCCGGACTGACATGGATGGTACGCAAAAAGTCGCTAATCTGCGACAGGATGAGGTCTACCCCTATAACCCCAAGAAACTGATTATTGCGATCGCGGATTGGATAGCTGGCAGATAGGGACAATATTTCCGGGCGATCGGGCCACTGGTAGACTGAACTCCAAACTGGCTTACCCGCAATCACCACACTTTGGTACCATTCGTCTTCCAGAAAGCGGTAGACTTCCGTAGCCAGCCAGCGGCTGGGCCTTCCCTCGTTATCCAGGGCATACCGTTGGTATTCAAACCGTTCGTTGGGGGGCAAGTCTTCCACATAGAGCGTCCCGTCATCTTCACGACCGACCCCAATAAAGGCTCCGGTTTCGCTCCCGAGATTGATGTAGCTCAGGTTTTCAAACACCTGCATCTGCTCCCATAGGAAGCGGATGGTCGTTTCCCGGTCAGCCGGATTCAGGATACCCAGGGCAATCGCCTGCACGTTGAGGCGACTGATCTGGGGAGGCGTTGCCAGGTAGTTGCTTAACTGTTGACGCACCCGATCGCTGCTTTGGGTACTCAGTTGGACAGCAAGGTCTGTGACCGCTTTTTGGCCATTGCGGAAGGAAAGGTAGCCCACCAAACCCACCGTCACCACAATCTGCAAGACAAAGGGAACTACGAGGGTGGTCCGTAGCCGTAATTTAAGAACCGGGGGAAATCGGGGCATTATCCTTGGTCAGTACGTGGCACAACCCCTAGGACCGCTAAGTTAGGGCACGATCGGGCGCTGCCATGCCCAGTGAGAAAATCCCCAGGGTAACCGCTCAGGTAGCCCGGGGAGCGACGGCCTGCCGCTGCGGTTTGACCGTGGGTGAGCCATATGGGCGTAGGGTTTGGATGTGGGGATTGCCCAACCAACGTGGCTGGGTAGGTGACCTGTGGAGGATTGTGTATAACCATCACCGTATTAACACTGCCATTATTAAGGTCATTATATAAGACGTTTACGATATACGCACTCGATTGGCCCCTGCGGGCGATCGTCGTGCCGAGGCTGTGCCGAGGCCATAACCTTGCTTATACCTGAGTTTAGCAGTCTGCGTTTAGCAATATAGTCATTTATCCTTGCCGAGGGTTGGCTAACCGGAGGGTTTACGCTTCTTTAGCGATTGGGGGCCATCACAATTCTGGATGCGCGATCGTACCCATAAAAGCCTAGACAAGCCGTTGTAGAAAGTTAGGATAGCTCATCAAGATTAGGACCCATTGGGTTGAGAGGTCTGCCTGACCTGACAAGCTCAGTGCTTATTCTGAACACTGTCAAATACAAAGGAAGAACAGTCGTGAATCCACAAGAGACACGTCTGCCCTTCCCTAAGTCGTGCGTGATTCCAAAGACTACTTCGGCATCGACAAGTGCTATTAAATCAATCAAATGTGGAAAATTTGTGAATTCCCCGCTGATCGCCCCCCTGCTGGGCAACCTTGAATACTACGGTTCCCAAGGTAGCCAGGTTCTTGGTTTGGCACAATGGATAGCGCATTTTCCCTGATACCGCACTTCCATACTGGGTGAGGTACAGACAAGGGGCTTAAGCCCCTTGTTTACAAGGCTTGACCGTACTTGATTAGAGCGGGAACGGCTGTATCGACGACGGGTGGATAAGTGGATAAACTGAGCCTGGACAAGCTGTCCTAGCCGAGTGGGGTTTGTATCCCCTGGGTTTTGGCCAATAGGTATTGAACCTCTGCATCCGAGGTTTGGGAGAAGTCGTCATACCACAGTCCGATCGCGTGGAGCGAGTGGGGCGTGAGGACACTGATCACCTCGTCTACCTGAGCGCGCAATTCCTGACACGCGGCCCCCGCTGCCACTGGCACCGCCACGACTAACTGTTGGGGGTTGACCGACTGGATCGCCGCGATCGCGGCCCGCATGGTCGCCCCAGTGGCCAGCCCATCGTCAATTAGAATCACGAGCCGCCCCGCCAGCGGTAACGGTGGGTGATCGCCCCGATAGCTCTGTTCTCGGCGTTCCAGTTCCCGTAACTCACGCTGGGTAACGGCGGCTAAATCCGCTGCACTCACCCCTAATTCCTGAATCACCCCTGGGTTGAGAATCCGCACCCCCCCGGTGGCGATCGCCCCCATCGCCAACTCCGGTTGTCCCGGTACCCCCAACTTGCGCACCACGCAGATATCCATCGGTAGCCCCAGGGCTTGGGCGACCTCAAAGGCCACGGGTACGCCGCCACGCGGTAAGGCCAGGATGCACCCATGGGGATGACCGGTATAGGGCGCTAACCGTTGGGCGAGTTGCTGGCCAGCATCGTGACGATCGCGAAATCGCATCACCTGCCTCCAGGTGGAGAAAGTCTTGGGCTGGGGATGCTCTCAGCTTAACGCTGGCGATGACAACTGTCTGTAGGTGTTTTTGTCCTCAACAGGGGCGTTGCGCTAACCGGTTAATTCTGTCCCCATTGGAAAATGGCCGCGCCCCAGGTCAGGCCAGCGCCAAACCCGGCTGCCGCGATCGTATCCCCGGCCTGGATCTTGCCCTGCCGTACCGCCTCATCCAGGGCAATGGGAATCGAGGCTGCCGACGTATTGCCATACTGGGCCAGATTGCTCAGAATCTTGTCCGCTGGAATGTTTAAGCGTTGGGCCACCGCATCGAGAATCCGCTGATTGGCCTGGTGCAGCAGGAGCCAGTCCACCTGGGCGACCGAGCGTTCGGCTCGGTACAGCGCCTTCTCAATCACCTCTGGCACCCGTTTCACCGCAAACCGATAGACCTCTTGGCCGTTCATGGTGATGGGCTGGTAAGTGCCCTGGCCCACGGCAACGGCGTCGGTCAGGGGATGGGGCTGGCCCTGGTAGGCCAGGGTGAGGCAGGCATTCTGGGTCCCATCGCTGCGAAGTTCAAAACCCAACAGCCGATCGCGCTCCGCCGCTTGTAGCACCACGGCACCGGCGCCATCGCCAAACAGGACACAGGTGCGCCGATCACCCCAATCTACCCAACGCGAGAGGATATCGGCTCCAATCAGCAACACATTCTGGTAGGTTCCCGATCGCAGGTATTGGGCCGCCGTCACTAGACCAAAGATGAACCCGGAACAGGCCGCCGTGAGGTCAAAGGCAACGGCTTGGGTCGCCCCTAAACGGGCCTGAATCAACGCGGCACTGCCAAATAGATCGTCCGGTGTGGAAGTCGCCAGGATAATTAAATCCAGATCCGCTGCACCTATTCCCGACATGGTGATCGCCGCTTCCGCCGCCGGAACCGCCAGATCGACCAGGGATTGGGGGGGTGCCGCCAGCCGCCGCTGACGAATCCCCGTCCGGGTTGTAATCCAGTCATCCGAGGTGTCTACGATTTGACTCAGTTCCTGATTGCTTAAGGCCATCATCGGAACCGCCGAACCACTCCCTGTGATTACCATTCCCCGTCCGGCGTGCTGCACCATGTTTCTCCATCAAGTCACAATAGGCTATCAGCAGACAGCTTCTCATAAATTGGGTGCCTCTTGCCGCCTGGCTTGGTCACGGGTATCCGATTGCACTTTTATCCTGATGCCAAAAAAGCGGGGGTGAAAGTTGCTGGGGTAACGTGTCCTGGACTGGAGCCACGCGACCCCCTCAGCGCAGGAAGAGAGAAAGTATGAAGATTTCAACGGCGGCACTATGTACGTTGGCAGCCATTACTGCCCAGGAAGTTGTCCAGAATGTCACGATCGCATCTGCCCACAATGGGATGCGACCGCAGGCGAGCGAGGCGAACCTAGCCGCCAAGAGCAAGCGGGGGGTTGTGAGTGCTGCCCCGATCGCGATCGCCCATCCGGAGATCTTACCGGTGGCTAAGGCAAACCCAGCCATGTCGTCAACCGCCGCGCTAACCGCTGAACCCTCAACTGTAGAGCGATCGCACCCTGGCCGCCTAGCCCCCCCCGCCCAGGTGCAAGCCTACCACCCTGCCGCTGGTCCGCGTTTGGTTGTGCGGCGACGTTTCCGGAACCTGGCCTCTCCCCAGGTGATTGCCCAGGCCCCGCGCCAGCCTGTCCACATGGCCCAGGGGGCTTCCAGCACCCCCATTAGTGATCGCTTTGGGGTACGGGGTACTGAACCCAATGCCGAAGCTTGGCGATCGGCGGTGAAGCAACACTATGGGATTCCCACAGTGCCGACACCCATTACCGATCGCTTTGGCGCACGGGGTACCGAACCCAATGCGGAAGCTTGGCGAGCCGCCATTAAACAGCGTTACGGCATTCGCAGCATTCCCACCCCAATCACCGATCGCTTCGGGGCCACCGGGACGGAACCCAATGCCGATGCTTGGCGGGCCGCTATTAAGCAACGCTACGGGATTCGGATTCGCTAGCTCGACATCGATCTATAGGATGTCAATCTATAGATCGTCATTTTCAGTGGGTTGGGGGACACCATAGCTAATGCGATCGGAGGTATAGGTCGGCGGTTCAACATGGATGAGGACTCGCACGGGAGCAAAGCGATCGCTGAGGATGGCTTCAACGGTCTCTGTGATGTCATGGGCCTGCTCCACATCCGCCGCCGCCACCACCAAGTGCATTTCCACAAATACCTGACGGCCCACCACGCCCCGTGAGGCAATGTCATGACAATTCACCACCCCCGGTACTGCCATGACCAGACCATGAATGGCTTCGGGGGCAATGGCCGCTTCATCCACTAACCAGGGCAAATTAGTGCGCAGGACTGTCCAACCACTCCCAAAAACCAGGCAGGCGACGGGAAAGGCTAGGGCAATATCGAGCCAGGGGTAGCCTAACCAAACCCCGATTAAGCCCGCTAGGACGGCGATCGTCACCCAGATGTCGCTCATGGTATGGTGGGCGTCGGCAATCAGGATCGGGCTACCAACGCGTTTCCCTTCACGCCGTTCATAAAAGGCAACGAAGATATTAATTCCCAACACAATCAGTAAGATCCACAGTTCTGTCCCACCGATCTGTACGGGTTCGCCACCGTTCCGGAGGCGATCGATCACGCCCTTGAGGATTTCAAAACAGGCAATCCCCAGGAAAGCGGCAATCCCCAAAGCACCCACCGCCTCAAATTTCAAGTGACCATAGGGATGTTCGCGATCGGGGTGAGGAGACGAAAACCGGCTGGCCACTAGCCCCAACACATTATTGGTGCTATCGGTCACACTATGCAGGGCATCGGCCATGAGGCTCAGGGAACCGGTCATCTGCCCCACGACGACCTTAATCAGCATCACCACAAGATTGAGGCCCAGGGTAATCAGCAGTACCCGCCGGACGGTGGGACGATTGTCAATCGGCATAGGGTTAGCCAGGGAGACAGAACACAATCGGGAGATTTGGGGAAACCAGTCTTCTTCAGTATGCCTGGAGACGTGTCAGCAGGAACGGTGCCATTGGTTAAGATAGAAAAGCAACTGCCGACCGATGACCCTACTGTTTTTGGTGAATCTTCCCTTTGCCCATGCTGTCTGAACATTTGACACTCAATCTTAATGAGGGATCAGTGGCCTTTCACTTTACCCCCCAAGCCGCCCAAAATTTGCAAGCGGCGATCGCGGAGTTGGTGAATACGCTGAAGGCTAATGCCGCCAAAACCCCCACTGGCGGTGGCCCTCGCCCCACCCAACAACCACCAATGGAATATCGCTACACGGGCGATGTGTTCCTGGAACTGTTCTGTAATCCCAATATTTGGCCTAGCCCCTTTGCGGCCAAGGTACTCCTGACCCTGCGGGACGATCGTATCCGCATCACGACGGAGATTGCCTTAAGCCAGCTCCAGGAAGATCTCAATCAATACCTCGAACAAACCCGGTGATGCTTCGGCTCGGCACGATTGAACAGCCAGTAGGCACAATTTAACTGCTAAAAGACAGGACTACCATGAGTACCGATAATCTTGTACAAACCGTTCAGAAAGGTTTTCGCACCACCCTGGGCGCAATGAATGCGATCGCCGAGTCGATCCAAGACTCAGCCAAACGGGAGGAAACCCTAAAGCGGCTGCAAACCGATTTTGACCAACTGACGGAGGAATGGGCGGCCAAGGGCGAAGTTACCGAACAAGAGGCGCGGGCGTTTGTGGACTCCGTGTTCCATCTGGACAGTCAGTCCTCTCCTGATCCCATGTGGGAGACGGATGGCAGTTCGCCCCGTGTCCCGCAGCCTCCGGCTGTGCCGGAGATTGAGCGCGATCTCCAGGAACTCACGGCCCAACTTGCTGCCATGCGGCTAGCGTTGACAGAAAAAAACAAACCAGCCAGTTAGATGCTGACCTGAGGCCGCTTGCTTGATGAGCAGGACATTTTGCTGAAATAGGGCGATCGCAAGCTCTTTCCGTAAGTCGGCTTCTGTAAGCGTTAGGTTATCGGGCAGGTTAATGGTAATTTGCATGATGGTTCTCCTGGAGTCAGTCGATGATGATGTCAGGTAGAGAAGGTTGACTTCTGAACAATTTATATAAGGCATTCAGAGATGCATAGGCTAACTTATGCTCCTTGTTTGGGATCTTCACTCATTTTATTGAGGTAGACGATCGCGGCTTTTCCCCAGATGTTTTCTTGGAGGTAGTGTTTAACAATCTCGTTGAGGGTGGCTGTGGTGGCTTGGAGGTGGCGATCGGGGTTCAGAATTTGTTGGCGGAGGGTGGCGAGTTTGTGGGTGGGGGTTTGGCGGATTTCGGTGAATTCGGCGTCGGTGATGGCGAGGGCTTTGGTTTCGGTGGTGACGGTGGGATGTTGGGTTTGAAGTTGGGTCGGGAGTTGGGCGGCTTTATAGTTGCGATCGTAACGAATTCGCTGGTTGGTTGAGAGAGATCTTGAAAGACTTTATCCGTTGTATTGCTCAGATTCCTGAGTCAGAGGTTCCAGCCGGTGTATTAAAGCGATTAATGATTTCGCGAATTTCGCTAGCTGTGAGGGTCGTTTCATCAGATTTAGAATAAATCGTAATGAGCAGAATACAGATTTTATCTCGCAATTGATAAATGACCCGATAGCCTGAACTTTTACCTTTTTGAATGTCGCTATTTTTAACACGAACTTTGAAAACGGTATAGGTTGTGCCCGAAATTTGATCGCCAGGACAGTTACCCCGTGCGAGGCCATCGAACAGCGGTTGTAGATCAGAGCGGATACTGCGATATCGTTTGGCTAACTTGCGAAGTTGGCCTTGAAAATCGGGGGTAACTAAGATTTGTATGGATCGAGGGTCAGTCATCAATGTCGTCCCAGAGTTCAGAGACGGGCTTAAACTTGCCTTCTTTGACTTGTTGTAAGGAGATCCGCAAATGGGCAAGGATGAGTTCCTTGGGGCTGTCGTCGGGGTCGCTGGGAGGTATGAGGATACCTCGATCGACGAGAATTTGATAGAAATCGTCTACATCTATTGCAATGATTTGAGCCGCTTGCTCGATGAGCAGGACATTTTGCTGAAATAGGGCGATCGCAAGCTCTTTCCGTAGGTCGGCTTCTGTAAGCACTAGGTTATCGGGCAGATCAATGGTAATTTGCATGATGCTTCTCCTAGAGGCAGGCTGATGATGTCAGGTAGGGAAGGTTGACTTTTGAACAAGTTATACCCAGCATTCAGGAATATATACGCTGGCTTAGGCTCCTTGCTTGGGATCGGCGCTCATTTTATCGAGGTAGGTGATCGCGGCTTTTCCCCAGATGTTTTCTTCGAGGTAATAGTTGACGATTTCATTGAGGGCTGCTTTTAGGGCTTGGAAGTGGCGATCGGGGTTCAGAATTTGTTGACGGAGGGTAGCGAGTTTGTGGGTGGGGGTTTGGCGGATTTCGGTGAATTCGGCGTCGATGATGGCGAGGGCTTCGGTTTCGGTGTTAACGGTGGGATATTGGGTTTGGAGTTGGGTGAGGAGGGTTTGGAGATCGTTGATGACAGCTTGTAATTCAGGATTAGAAGCCTGGTTATTTTGGATGCCAATTTGATCGCCATGAATGGTGCTGTTAACGTTAGCAATACCGACGGAGTTGTTGAAGTTAATGGTTGACATGGGGGTTACCTGGATTGATTGGATTTGCTGGAGCCAAGCAGTGAGCCATTGGCTGGGAAATTCAAGGGGCGCTTCTGGCTGAGTTCGGCTGGTTTCGTGGTGGTGGGCTTGTAAACATTCCCATTGCAAGAGGATATCGGACAAGATTTCGCGTAGGGCTTGGGTGATCGGGGTTTGATCGGTTTTATGGGCACCTTCTAGGAGTTGCCAATGGAGGGTTTCGGCCCACTGGATGAGGGTTTGGCTGGTGAGTTGATGGGTGATCACTTGCTGCAAGTGTTGCACGAGGCTGGATTGCAGTGAGGCGGCGGAGGTGAGGCGGGTTTGAGCGTCTACCATCGTTCGGTTTCCTTGCCGGTTAGGGGGTCGATTTCGATGTGGCCGAGGTCTTGGGGGGTTTTGGGATGAATCCGGATGACGCGGTTTTCGTGGTTGTAGCTTTCGTACCAGGTGCGGCGGACGGTGCCGGTGAAATCGACTTCGACGACGAGGCGGGCACCTGCGGTTTTGCCGGGGAGTTTGGCGGCTTTATAGGTGCTATAGTAACGAATTCGCTGGTTGGGGAGGATGCGGAAGCAGTCATAGGTGGCGGCACGGCGGGGGTGGTCGGGGATGGCGTTGGGGTCAATCACGCGGTTCACGATCGCTCGAATCAATACCAGTTTGATGACCGTGGATGTTACTGCCCTCAGTATTGACCATCCCTACCTGATTGTAGAAATTGAAAGTATTCCCTGGCTGTGTGGCAGAATCTTGGTTTTTGGCTGTTTTAGGGCGAATATCAGGGCTGACATCATCGATTAAACCGCGAACTTCGACATCATCGCCACTTTCGTAACATTGAATTTGGGGTTTGCCCCGATCTAAAAAGCTGTACAGCCTGTCTAAGGCATAGAAGTAGGGCGTCTGGCTATGTTTGCAGGTGTCGCAGTTGCAGGGGACGAGGGTGTTGTATTTGAGGCGTTCGTAGGTGGCGTGGATTTTGTCGAGTTCGTGGCGGACGGTGGTGAGGAGGTCGCGTTGGCGCTTGCCGGAAACCCGGATGCGGATTTCGCCTTTGTGGTAGCGGTAGCGTTCGGTGACTTCGGCTCTGGCTCCGTCTTTGGTGAGGACGACGCCGGTTTTCCAGACGAAGGTTTGTTGTTCGATCCAGGGGTGCATTTCGACGATGAAGCGGGTGAGGATGCCTTTGGGCATGAATTCGTATTCGTAGCGCAGGAGTAGGTTTTGGCGGTCGTCCCAATTGTAGTCGGGGGATTCGGGGCTGAGGAGTTGGGGGGCGATGTAGGTGCCGGGTTGGCCGGGGATTTCGTAGCAGAGTTTGAAGTTCATCATCAGGCGCAGGAGTTCGGGGCGCATGGGGGCGTATTTTTCGTCTTGCCAGATGGTGGCGAGGTCGGCGCGGGTGAATTTGCCCCGGTTTTGGTTGACGTGGGGATTGCGCAGGACTTTGTAGACGGCATCGGTGCCCCAGGTGGGTTTGAGGATGACGGTTTTATGGAGGAGGTCGTCGGCTTGGAAGTGGAGGCAGACGCCGAGGTCGTGGAGGTAGCCGCTGAGTTGGAGTTTGTCGGCGTGGCGGGTAAAGCCGTTGTCTTGGCAAATTTGTAGAAAGGTTTCGATGGGGATATGGTTGCGCAGATCTTGTTCGAGGACTTCGCGGACTTTGACCCAGGTTTTGGGGAGTTCATTGCCGACGTGGGGAAGATTCGTGATGTAGTGTTTGATGTGGCTGAGGATTTCGGGGAGGCCGCGATTGGTGGCGAGGTTGGTGGCGAGGGTTTCTTTGAGGTTGGTAAATTCGCCTCGGAGTTGCCGTTCGTCGATGCTGAGGGGGATGTTTTGTTTTTCGTTTTTGATAATCAGGAGGGGGCTATTGTCACTGAGGAGTTCGACGACATTGAGCCAGTAGTAAAAGTCGGTATCTTCTTTGCGGGCATCGGCAACCAAGATATACAGAGAGCGTTTAGTCAGGAAAAATTGGTGTGTTTGATGATAAATTTGCTGTCCACCAAAGTCCCAAATGTTGATGCGAAATTCTTTGCCGTTGTCTAGGGAAAAGCGATATTGAATAATGTCGATGCCATCGGTAGAGGCTTCATCCTGTTTTAGTTCATAATTTTTATCTTCGATTTTCTTAGCCAGGGTGGTTTTCCCTGCACCAGATTCACCGATGATTAGGAGTTTGGCTTCATAGAGATGATCTATACTCTCTTCGAGTTTCTGACGATAGAAATGAACAATATATTGAGCTGACTTATCATGAACTTCTGGAGGAAGTTGTAAGTCTACATTACCATTCAAATATAGAAATTGCAGATTAGTTAATCGACTAACTTGCAAAGGTAGACTAGTCAGTTGATTGCCACGGATATCAAGTGTAGTCAGTTGAATTAGCTGACCGATTGTCTCTGGCAGACTGGTTAGCTGGTTGCCGTTGAGATTAAGTGTCATCAGTTGGATTAGTTGACGGATCGTCTCTGGTAGACTGACTAGTTTGTTGTGGCTGAGGTCAAGTATAGTCAGTTGGATTAGTTGACAGATTTGCTCCGGCAGACTGGTTAGTTGGTTGGCGCTGAGGTCAAGTGTGGTCAGTTGGGCGAGTTGGCTGATCGACTCTGGTAAACTCGTCAGTTGGTTACCCCTAAGGTCAAGAGTGGTCAATTGAGTGAGTTGACCGATCGACTCTGGTAAACTCGTCAGTTGGTTACCCCTAAGGTCAAGAGTGGCCAATTGAGTGAGTTGACCAATCGACTCTGGTAAACTCATCAGTTGGCTACCTCTAAGGTTAAGAGTGGTCAATTGAGTGAGTTGACCGATAGACTCTGGCAGACTGGTTAGTTGGTTGTCGCTGAGGTCAAGTGTAGTCAGTTGGG
>JBBILC010000103.1:0-19880 GCA_037445115.1 Coleofasciculaceae cyanobacterium bin_20 | reverse complement strand
CAAATCCCTCGATCTCCACGGTGATCTGATCGCCAGGGCTAAGCAGACCAACCCCTTGCGGGGTGCCGGTCAAAATTACATCTCCCGGCAACAGGGTCATGATTTGGCTAATAAAAGACACTAACACCTCTGGGCTGAACACCATCTGGTCAATCTTGGCCGACTGGACTGGCTCCGGGGCCTGATTCAAGAACGTCTGCAACCGGGCAGCGGTGCTGATCTCCCGCACAATCCAGGGGCCAAGGGGACAAAAGGTATCAAAGCCCTTGGCCCGTGTCCATTGACCATCCAGCTTTTGCAAATCACGGGCAGTGACATCGTTGGCGATCGTATACCCCCAGATATAGCCTTGGGCCTGTTCCGGTGTGCAATCGGTGCAGCGCTTGCCAATCACGAGGGCGAGTTCCCCTTCATACTCCACCTGCTGGGATTGGGCCGGGAGGCGAATGGGCAGGGACGCGGCGGTAAGGGCAGTGGGAGGTTTTAAGAACAGAAGGGGCGACTTGGGCACCGCACTCCCCATCTCGGCGGCATGGGCCACATAGTTTTTCCCGACGGCCACAATCTTTGAAGGAGCGCAGGGAGCCAGCAATTGGTAGCTATCCATTACCAATTCCAACTGGGTGGGTTGTCCTTGTAGCCAGGGAGGGGCGTCCAGGACTTGCACGGTTTGGTTTAAATGCAATAGCCCATAATAAACCTGCCCTTCCGCAGATTTAACCCGGACATAGCGCTGTGCCATAGCTCTCCCACTACTTTACGCTGATTCATCGCAGAGCAATTGTACCCCGACAGCCTACGCTGGCTACAGCCCATACCGGTCATACCTGCCATGAGAACGGTGTTTGCATCCTAATATTTGCTAGGATTAGAGATCCTTGCTTCTCGATCGGCTGGGAGAGGCTAGCGATCGCCATTTGTACCAAGGGGACTGGGCCGGTTTGTCAATCCTCTCGCGATCCCGGATGCCGACCAGATCAGAGGCCATTATGTCCATAAGGAGTTGCTGAGATTATGAGTAAAGAGTGGGCCTACGAAACAATGTATATCCTGCGGGGCGACTTGAACGATTCGCAGGTGGACCAGGAAATTGAAAAGTATCAAAACCTGTTGCGGGATGCCGGGGCCGAGAACCTGGAAACCCAACACCGGGGACGGCGGCGGCTGGCCTACGAAATCAATCGCCAGCGGGAAGGCACCTATGTGCAGATGAACTTTAAGGCCAGTGGAACGGCGATCGCGGCGATGGAGCGGGCCATGCGCTTGAGCGAAGAGGTCATTCGCTACCTGACGATTAAGCAGGAAATCCGCCCAGCCGCCGAGGAAGCTGAAGCGAGCTAATCGCTCAAAAAGTAAATTCTGCACCGTTTATACAGCCGTTCCCTCGCTAATGAAGTACTGTCAAGCCTTGCGAACAAGGGGCTTAAGCCCCTTGCCTGTACCTCACCGAGTAGGGAAGTGCTGTAGTGCGGGCTTTAGCTGGCAACGACTGAAGTCGTTACTGCGAACGTTGTGAAACTTTACGTTTACTGGCCTAGTGGTCTATCAAGCTTGATCTGGTAGGTTGGGTCAAACGCAATGCGACCCAACAAAGTAAGTGAACGGGTTGGGTCGCACCCACTCGACACCAACCGACAAGTCTTCATGTTAGGCATGACAGACCACTAGCTTGTGTTAACAGCATCCACCTGAGACGTTGTGACGTGCTCAACGCAGTCGGAGCCGTCCTGGGTGTTCGCCAACGCTGCGATTAAGGTCCGAATTACCCAGGCCACCGCTTGGCCAGACACCTCGCCGCTGATGCCAAACTCATTGCGTAAATGTTGCCAGGTTTCAGCCGTCACCAGGTGGCCAATGACGGCAGCGATGGCCGGAGCTAATGCCTGATCTTCTTCGGGATTATTATCTTCATCACTGTCTTTATTGCCGTCTTTATCCCCATCTTTATCACGCTGAATAGCCTGGGCCAGTTCTTGCTCAGAAAGTAAAGGGCTGAGGGCTGTTGCGATCGCTTGCCGCCGTTTCGACCGTAGGCGCGATCGCACATGCTTGCCCAATTCGGATACCAGTAACGCTTGGATCAACACGGCTTCCTGTTCAAAGCGAGGGAAGGCTTGCTCGGCCAGCACCGCCACCTCCATCGGCGTTGTGGGATAGGGAAGATCGCCCAGTTGTTGATCCACCCATGCGCCCACGGCGTCCAGTAATGCCTCCCGGTTGGGGAAATACCGATAAATCGTTCGCGTGGCCACCCCGGCCCGTTGTGCGGCCTCGGCGATCGAAAACTCTTGCAATCCACCCACTGCCAACTGTTCCGCTAGTGCTCGCAGAATTAATTCACGGGTTGCTGCCGCTTGTTTTTGCCGGAGAGAACTCCGGTAGGGACGCGATCGCGGCTGGAGTAAGGTTGCTTGCGCTTGGACAGATTCGTCTAGGAATTCAGCAGCGTCGGGAGATTTTTTCATGTCATCTGTTTTGACATCAATATCAGCCTATCATTCCGATGGGTTCCCCCTACCCCACGGGAGCCGCCAGAACAAGTTGCTCCCAGTTATCGGGCGTAGAAAAGGCCGTATACTGCTGGGCCATCTCCGGCGGGAGGAGTTCCAGTAAAACCCGATTCTCAACCCAAAACTCCACCACTTGGAAAAAGGGTCCCCGATTCCCCCGCAAAGTCTGCCACCCCTCACGGGACGCAATTTGCTCAATTTGCTCCGGACTGAGGGGGACGGAGATCGCAACATGGGTGGCGGTAAATTGGGCTAAGGAATGTTCCGCTTGCAGATCGGGTAAATCGGAGCAACCAGGGACTAACTCACTGCCCAAGGGGTAAACCTCGATCGCGGTACCGTAGTCATCCCCGGCAAAGGCGATATAGCTGTCAGGGTACATCGGAAAGGGATAGGCTTTGCCCTGCCATAGTTCGGCTAGGACATCGGCTACGTGCTTGGGGTTGGCAGCGGCGATCGACAGGTGGTGAATCATAACGCACTCCTTAATGGTGATTTCTTTTTATGTCATTTAGTTTGACATGAATTCATTCAATACGACAATAAAATGTTACAAAACTGTTACACGCGACCTTTGCGCTACGAGTGCATTGCTGGTTGAAAGGTCGCAGGGAGGCGTGCTGGTATTGCGCTTCTCGCCACATTTTTTCTCGGCAACACGATGACCAGTCTCTCCAAGCAACCTGGTGTCAAGGGCTGTTGCAAAGCGTTTCAGGTATTCCCTGGGAGTTGGGCGCGATGGATGCTGCAAGGGGGGGTAAAGTTTGCTAACATCAGCGCAACGGCTGCTGTTGTATTCCCTGGGAACCGTGGACGCATGGCTTATATCATCGCAACTGCCAATATGAAAGGGGGCGTCGGGAAAACGACACTGACGGTTAACCTGGCGGCCAGCTTGGCGAAATATTTTCAAAAGCGGGTGCTGGTCGTCGATTTAGACACCCAAATTAGTGCGACCCTCAGTCTCATGTCGCCCCAAGACTTTGCCAAACGACGCAAGGAACAACGCACACTGAAGCATGTGGTTAACCAAATTGTGCGCCAGGGATTAGCCACAAATCCCGCTGTCTCCGATGTGGTTCATCACTATATTGGGAGTCTGAAGGGCTTTGATCTATTGCCAGGCGATATTGATCTCTACGATGAGTTCCTGGTTTCAGAAACTCTTTTTGAAAAAGCCAGTCGAGACCCCAATCACAATTTTCCCCAGGCATGGAATTGTCTCGAACGGGTACTTTTGCAACGTATCCTAGAGCCGCTCCAAAAAGATTACGACTTTATTGTTCTGGATTGTGCACCGGGGTATAGCTTGCTCACCCGTAGTGCTTTGGTGAGTAGTGATTTTTATGTTTTGCCCGCTAAGCCGGAACCTCTGTCCCTAGTTGGGATTCAACTGCTGGAGCGTCGAATTGAACAACTCCGCCAAAACCACCAACTGACGGATGAAGTGACCACTCAACTTCTGGGCATTGTCTTTACGATGACCGGGGGCATTTTTACCAGTCGTTACTATCGCCAGGTGATGCAGCGAGTACATACGGATTTCTCAGAAGGGAAGGTCTTTCAAACCCAGGTACCCCAGGATGTGAGTGTCTCGAAGGCGGTTGATACCTTTACGCCGATCGTGTTGAGTAATCCCAACGCCACGGGTGCCAAAGTCTTTGTTAAGTTAACTCAGGAATTTCTCAAGAAATTAGAAATCAATCTCGGCGAAAAGGAACAAAAAACCAAGCTGAATTTGGCGGCGATCGAGTAGGAGATCAAAGACGGATGCCACAACTTCGTAAGGTTGAGCTACTGGCGATCGGGCTGTGTGGCTTAGGGGCTTGCACGGTCATCGAGTCAGCTATCCTCTCGTTAGGGCAGGATGTGCGATCGTTGGCTACGATTGCACCCGCTCCCCAGGCCAGTTCGTTGCCACCATCCGTAGAGGACCCGTGGGCCACGGCTGTGGCACAGGCAACCCTCGCCGCGACCCTAGCGCAAACGGCCCAGACTCCTACGGCTTGGGCTGAAGTTGCCCAGGCTTGGTTAGGGGCGATCGCGGCGTTGCAGCACTTAAAGAGCGATGATCCGCGCTGGTTTTTTGCCCAGAAGAAACAGAATGAGTATCTACGCAATTTTCTCTACGCCCAGCAACAGGCTAAGCGGGGGACAACGCCTCTAGCCTCCCCCAGCTTTGGCAGTCAGCGGTTGGATGAGCAGTTAACCCTGTATTTATCCTATGTGGCGACGATCGGGCCGCCGGATATTTTGATTGTGGGCAGTTCGCGTGCCCTCCAGGGGATTGACCCCCAGGCACTTCAACAGGGGCTAGCCGCCCACGGCGCACCGGGTTTGCAGGTGTTTAACCTGGGCATTAATGGGGCGACGGCCCAAGTAGTGGATGTGCTACTGCGTCAAATCCTACCGCCGGCAGCCATGCCCCGGCTATTACTGTGGGCGGATGGGCTACGAGCTTTCAACAGTGGTCGTTACGATCGCACCTACGAAGCACTCGTGCGATCGCCGGGATATCAGCAACTCTCGCTGACGGGGGAGCCACTCCGGCTACAACCCAGTAGCCAACAACCAGGTAGCATTGTTCCCGCCGGACACCTGCTGGCCTGTGATGATTGCTTGGCTTGGACACCTTTGGCGGTGTCATTGGCAATGGCGTTGACGCCCGCTGCCCCAGGCGGGATAGTTGCGAAACCGACGCTGGATGCTAACGGTTTTCTGGCGATTCCCCACCGTTTTGAGCCAACAACTTACTTTCGGCAGCATCCACGGGTAGTAGGAGCTTATGATGGTGACTATGCCGCGTTGAATTTTGGGGGACCCCAGGCGGCTGCCTTCGAGCGGGTGCTGGCCCTGAGCCGCGACCGCCAAATTCCCTTGCTTCTCGTTAATTTACCCCTGACGGAAATTTATCTAGATGCGACCCGATCGCGGGCGGAGCAGCAGTTTACCCAAACCTGGCAGGCACGGGCAAACCGGGATGGCTTTTATTTTCGGGATTATGCCCGCCGCTGGTCCCAAAACAATGCGTTTTTCGATGATCCGAGCCATCTTAATCAATGGGGCGCTGTCGCGATCGCGCAACTCCTAGCCCACGATCGTGGGCTACCCTGGATCCAAATACTTACTGAAAATCCAGACTAAAGGGCATTGAGAATCTCGTGCAAATCGACCGTTCGGGGATGACCAAACCCTTGTCATTGGGGCAACATCGGTGCGAGGACGGTCCATATTTACCTCATGGGATGAACAAACCGACTCACGCCTCTATAGCCATCAATATCAAGCACAATTTCAACTTATAGAGGGTGATGCGGGTGCCTGCGATCGTCAGTCCACGCTCTGTGCGGATGATAGCGGTTTGTCCATTCGATGCCCGTGTCATCGCGATCGCCTTGATCTTTTACTCTCTGAAACAATAGCGCATGCAAAAAAAGCAAGGGGAGCAATTTCTCTCAAGCAGATTAATCGCGTTGTAACTTGAGCGATCGCATCCCCAGTCACAGTCTCAATAACGATCGCACCTTTGATCAGTGCAAGCAAGGGAAAATAGTGCTGGATTTCCCGCTATCAACTCAGCCTATGGCGATTGACGATCGCACGCTTAGAACTGGCACGATCGCAAATCCCCTCCCCTCTCACGATCGCTTCAATAAAATAGCTGTATTGCTTTAAACAGAAGAATCAACTTCAACAGCCAGACGTAAGCCCATACTGCGTAGCAGAGCACTCAAGGTGGAGAGTTGTGGATTTCCAGTTGATGATAGCATTCTGTAAAGGTTTTCCCGATTTAACTGGGCGTTTTGTGCCACTTGAGAAAAACCATGCACTTCAGCAATATCACGCAGTGCCAGCAGAAAAATTTCCTGGTCACTTTCTTCGAGAGCAGCATTAAGGTATGCTGCTGCCTCGTCAGGGTTTCTCAAAGCTACTTTTAAGCCTTCTTCATAGTTTGCTATAATCGACTTCATTTTAACCTCCGGAGGTACTCGTTCCAATAGGCTTGCGCCTGAGCAATATCTCTTGATTGTGTTTTCTTGTCGCCACCACACAACAGAATGACTACTGTATTTTCTCGATGTCCAAAATACACTCGATAACCGGGACCATATGGTATTCGCAATTCACTAACACCACCGCCAACACCTTTACAATCCCCAAAGTTACCGAGGCGAATCCGGTTAAGACGCACCCGAATCTTTGCCCGCCCCTGACGATCCTTCAACCCTTCTAACCACTCCCGAAAAGGATTTTGGCCAGTTTCGGTCAGGTATTCAAATAACTCGATCGGGGTTTCATCCATAGGAGAAGTGTAGCACAAAAGCTACAAAGGTTTAGCTAGGAAGGCTGGGGCTATCGATCACAACTGTTATGTCACAGTGCTGGCCGGAGCGATCGCACTACCTATTCCTAATCATATATCTGAAATCTTATGGCTGACACGATCGCATTTCCTCAAAGGCAGGACTGCACCGCAGATACAGTGACTTCTTAGACGATCGCATCTCTAGTCACAGTCTCAATAACGATCGCACCTTTGATCAGTGCAAGCAAGGGAAAATAGTGCTGGATTTCCCGCCGCTAACTTAGCCTATGGTGATTGACGATCGCACACGTACAACGTACAATTAGCATGATCGCGGTTCGCCACAGGGGCGATCGTACCGCCAACGCTCCTTAGGTGATCAATAGCAGCAGGCAGCTCGCGCCTGTCCGTTACATTGAGAGTGTTATACGACAGTTCTTGGCGATATGACAAAATGATTTTCGCACTCCACATCGTCACGGAATAAAAATTCGTCTTGTACCCATGTAGTTAACTCTGTAAATCGCAATTTCAACAATACGATCGACACATCGCTCTCGATAATTTGAGTCGTTTAATACTCGATCAGCATTGCTAACTGTTACAACTGGAAGAGAATTTTGCGTATTTTCTTCGCGCATGACTTGCTCTAGTGAATCCTCATCCTTCATACTTCGATTTGCAGTAAGCAGAATCATCTGCTTCTCCTGAGCCACCTGCCAGACTACTCGATCACTGCTATTAATCGATAAGCCAACCTCCTCGAACATAACGAAGCGAATTGGGACGAAATCAAGCCAACCTTGGCTGGCAATACTACCAAGCAGGATGCGTGCATGTCCTTTGAAGTTGTGATCAATTAGGAAAATCATGCCTGGAGTTGATGGCGTGCTTTAGCTGCTTGCAGTTTTTCCCAAGCGGCTTCCAGGCCAGGTGGTGGTGGCAAAGTAGCGATTCGGGCAATCCGCTCACGATTTTGATCTTCGTAATACAGCCGCAGTTCCTCAGTTTCCTTGAGAACTTGCTGGTACTCTGCTTCTATCTCAGTGCGATTTGCCTCAATGTAGGCTAAAGCGGTATTAATCTGTTCTTCAGACAGGTCAAATAAGCTACGGATAAAATTGAGTGGATACTGAGCTATTACATAGTCCATGACATCATAGAGGGTGATGCGGGTGCCTGCGATCGTCAGTCCACGCTCTGTGCGGATGATAGCGGTTTGTCCATTCGATGCCCGTGTCATCGCGATCGCCTTTGTCTTTGACCTTCTGAAACTATAATAGCGCACCTGAAAAAGCAAGGGGAGCAAATTTTTCTCAAGCAGATTAATCGCATTGTAACTTGAGCGATCGCATTTCCAGTCACAGTCTAAATAACGATCGCACCTTTGATCAGTGCAAGCAAAGGAAAATAGTGCTGGTTTTCCTGCTATCAACTCAACCTATGGCGATTGGCGATCGCACGCTTACAATGGTTCAACCGTTAGCTTAAAACCAAGTGCTTTAGCCACTTTGGCTACTGTTGAAAAGGTGGGATTTCCCTCAGGGGACAACGCTTTATACAGTCCTTCCCTGCTTATACCGGTAGCTCTGGACAACTGACTCATATTCTTCGCACGGGCAATCACACCTAGTGCATGAACAATCAAGCTGGGGTTATCACCAGCTTCTTCCAGACAAGCCTCTAAATAGAGTTGCATATCTAAGATGTTCTGCCGAATCCCAACGAGTCGTACTGATTGCCATCGCTCAATCCTCCAATTGTTTAGCAAGTTCTTTGGCCTTTTTGATATCAGAGTCTATTGAGTTTATAGAGATTTCCACTCTTTTTCTGGAATCATAGCTGTAATCATAATATTGCGTAATGTGCCAGTAGGTAAGTCTTTCCCTCGATGATAAGGGACAATAACCTGGGTATCCTGATTTCTGCTACGCCACTTCTTATGGCTACCTTTCTGAGAAACTAAGTCAAAACCATATTTGCGTAATATGTGCTCAACCTCATCAGCATTCATTCTCCTGAGTCGAGTCATCCAACCGTCACCTCACGGATGATCGCTCCAGGTAGAAGCTCAATAGTATCAGGCTGTAAATAAAGATCGATTGCTTCTCGTATACTCTCAAGAGCTTCTTCTTGGGTCAGACCAGCGGAAGTACATCCGGGAAGTTCTGGGCACCAAATTGCCCACTCGCCTGTTTCTGGATCGGGTTCGAGTATGACTCTCCACTTCATAGGTGCTGTTTATTTGTTTGTATGATCTAAGGCCATTTTATATCATAGCAGAATGCTTTTGGTACTGCTCAGGTGCCACAAAACAAGCTATCGCACTACCAAACGTGTATTCGGTAGTGTAATAATCAGGTATCTATCCCTTGCCCTTACAGGTTCCACATTGTGCTTCTCGTTTCTGACCTTCAAAACAAAGCGAGCTAACGGTCGTGTTCAGCGGCGGCAAACAATTTCACAATGCACCAAGAGCTTGGTTCCGTCTGCTGCAAAACGGTTGTTAGACCTCAACGCTACTCCAGCATCTCTTCAACTGTCAAACCAATCTCATTTCTAATCTGCCGTAGCAATCTTGGTGATAATATGTCACGCCCTTTGTGAAATGGAACTGTTGTTCCTCATCCATCTTCATGACAAAACTGTTTGTGCGAACCTTAGCAGGTCCGCGATCGCCAGTAGATCTCACCCGAATTCCAATTGAAGTAGGTATCTCTCGATCGCTGATATCGAAGAAATAATTGTTTTGTGTCTGGCTTGTCCTACCCTTCACGACTGAGGCGATCGTGGTTCAGCATAGGTGCGATCGCACCACGGATACACTACGGCAATCCTAGCTGGCTGATCAGGGGGAAGTGTTTTGGATTGCGGATTGACTCAACAGCGAGATCGATATCTAAATCGGGCCAATAGAGGTGATTGGGAGAAGGTAATTCTACGTTGAAGATTTTTGCGAGGCTTACATCCTGAAACCACGGGAATTCAGAAAATGGCAGAAAGAGTTCTTCATCTCCTAATAATAACCAGAAGCCATGTCGTGAGATGTTGGTTACCTCAACTGGGGAAGTGCTTGTACCAAGCTTGGCGGATGTCATCTTGATGTTCCTTTACGAGTCGAAGGGCTTTGTTGATCTCTCGATCTGAGAGACCCGTATGCTGGGCAACTTGGATGGTTGGTTCTAGCCAAAATTTAGCTTCGCCGTTTTGAGACTGGACGTGGACGTGTATTCGTGGTTCCTCTCGTGAGAAGAAATAAAAACGATAACCGTCTTCACGAAAAACAGTAGGACTCATTTATTATTACTACCAGTGATCAACTGCTAGATGACGCCGTTACAGCGGTTCCCGATCCAGTGAGGAACAATCATGCCTTTCACAGTAAGGGTTCTAGCCGCAATCTAGCCCCTCAGTTCAACCAGTAATGCTGTATACCTATATGTTAACTTAGACGATCGCATCTCCAGTCACAGTCTAAATAACGATCGCACTTTTGGCCAGTGCAAGCAAGGGAAAATAGTGCTGGATTTCCTGCCGTTAACTTAGCCTATGGTGATTGGCGATCGCACGCTTACAACGTACAACTAGCATGATCGCGGTTCGCCACAGGGGCGATCATGCTACAAACACTCTTTCGGTGACTAATAGCTAGCGCCACAATAGTCTCCTAATACAGCAGTATAACGTTCCGGTTCATCCGTGGCAGATAACTCTTTGATTCTGTCCAATAGCTTCTCTTCCCATTGGGTGTAACCAGATAGTTAATTACAAATACTGGCATAACAAAAATTGTAATGTAACCAATCAATCCTTGAAGTTATCATATTTGGTCTAGAAACTAATTCACGATTCCTCTTAATGAGCGAGCATGGTAATAACACCAACTAAAAAAAATCATAAACAATAGGTCAGCAACAGCAAAAGGTTTCCACATATCAGGAATATCTGAAAAGAACCAATACCAAAAGACGATTCCACTATAGGCTGCCTTAAGCATTATTCCATAGGGCATAAACGATATATTTCCTATCGGATCTTTGGCAATGTTAAAAAACATAATTGCAAAAATAATGAGCAATGTTGCCGGAAATTGGATATAACCCAGATGATTAGGGTGTGCAACTCTAAATAAATCAAATGCAAAAAGTGGAAAGAAAAAAAATACAAAACCCAAGAATGAGTCGTAAATTCCAGAGAGAGTAAAAATTATTCGAGAAAATTTCATGACATTCATGAGGTAAACCCTCCCTATTACTTGGTTTTATTTAGCTTTCAGATACTCTTTGAAATTACTTTTTCTCCAAGCAGTGAGTTCATCACTGTATAGTCGTTCTCCTAAATTTCTAAAGCCATCTTGCAACTCAGATACAGTCATGTATTTGGGCTTAAAGTTCAGATCAAACAATGTACATTTGTCCCATCCTTCTGGTTCTAGCAATCGTTTCTCTTGTAGCAATCGCGAGTAAAATGGGGTACCAGGAAAGGGGGTTGGCAGGGTGATTTGAATATCGAACAATTCTGAGTCTATGGAGAATTGATAAACTTGATCAAAAATTTTGCTATTATGTCCATCAAGTCCAATAATGAAGCAACCGATAACTCGAATCCCATGCGATTGAATTCTCTGGATGGCTTCAAGATAGCAGGGCAGCTTATTTATCTTCCAATTCCTTCGTAACTCAATACCTTCCAAACCCTCTATAATAGGACTTTCCAATCCAACGAGAATTTGGGCACAACCGCTCTCTCTCATAAGTTGTAGTAGCACTTCATCTTCACTAATTGATATATCTGTTTCAGCAAACCAGCGCAGCTTTCGGCCTTTCATTTGAGTTAGCAATGACTTCCAATAAGATTTGTTGACAAAAGCATTATCATCGACAAATTCAATAAAAGGACGCTTCCAGATTTCTTGAATTTGATCAAGTTCTCGGAGTACTTTATCTATAGGTTTTTGCTTATATTTTTGGGTAATTAAGATTGAACTAGCACAGAACTCACAACGTAAAGGGCATCCACGTCCTGTTTGTACTGTAATACGATTGTATTTTGCTGGATTAAGCAGGTTATAGGCAGGCATGGGAGCATGCTTTAAATCAAACTCCCGCCCTTTAGCACTGTAGACGGGCTTTAAATCTCCGGATTCTGCATCTTGAATCACCTCAGGCCAAAGTAGTTCACCTTCACCAATTAATACTGAATCACAGTATTGGGAAGCTTCTTGAGGCAAACTACTAACGTGCAGTCCACCCATGACAACGTGGATGTTTTGTTGCCGGAAGTAATTTGCTATTTGGTAAGCTTCAAATATTTGGGCAGAATAGCTAGAGATCGCAACTAAATCGAAATCATTACGTAGATTGTCTAGCTGACTTAAGTTACAAACATCTATGTATTTAACTTGATGATAAGCAGGGGTTAGTCCGCCCAAAATCAAGAGACCTAAGTTGGGGAGAGTGGCAACGACTTTGCTACGCTCAATGATTCCAGGTAAAGTGAGTCCCTGCTTTAATAGTTCCTGATCGCGTATTTGGATGCCACTCAGGGAGATCAAGCCAATCTTCATGTGAATACTCCCCATCTCAAAAGCACAATGATGCCAATGAGTAAAGAAATGACTGGTACGAGAAATAAAAATCGACCTGCTTTCCAAAAAGCAGATAAAAAGCACACTGAAGGCATCGTCACTTCAGCGATCGCAAAGCAAATTGAAGGTATCCATAGCAACTTATCAAGTTCGAGATCAGGGATGGAGAAGACAAAAGCAAAATTGATGATAGCAATGCCTAGAAAAGAAATATGACCAAGACGCAACATACGCCGTGGCCAAGAGCTGTAGCCTTCTAGCCATTCATTTTGGTGAAAAAACAGTCCGATTGTGCTACCAGATAAGAGTCCGAATAGAACGCCCAACCAAGCAACAGATAAGTTGAATGTGTAGGGATTGGTGATCATTTAGAATTCTCCGTACCAGTATTACTCTCGCTGTGTAAACGATGGCCTTTCTGGCAGTAAGCAGAACAATGTAAAAATTCGTTTTTACACCTACTGATGATTATGCTGTATAGTCAACCTCTTTAACTTCGTAATGCCCTATCAGCTATCGCAAAGCACAGTCACTACAGGTAACTCAGCAATCTAAGTATGCATTCAACCTCAGGTCTGGTAAATAAGCCCAGACCTGAGGATCTTATCATGAAGAATAGCCTGATAACACCTAGATTTAGAGTATTATCACAAAAATTTAAAATTCAAGTCCGGGAAATTGGGGTGTTATCCATCCCTTTCGATATCTCAGCTAGGGAAATTGGGGTGTTATCCGTCACCTTTAAATGATAACACCTGATATCTGGGTATTATCTATCACTGTATCATGATGATCCCAAGCCAGCAACCGCCACCTCGCCTACTGGATCAGGTTAGGTAAGCCATTCACCTTAAGCATTTCAGCATCAAGACTGAGAAGTCCTATTTACTACATTCGCGACTTCATCCTGTTTCATAGCAAACGCCATCCCAGGGACATGGGGGCAGATGAGATCTGGGTCTACCTGGCGCATCGCTTATATCAACTAGATCGCAGTGTCGTCCCGCTATTACGCTGAACCCACCGCTAACAAGACCGCTTCAACTGGTTTGGGTACCGCGATCGGGTAAAATCGATTTACTGAAAAAGCGTAATCTTCACCACTCTCATCAATCACTCGGATTAACCCGTTTTCCCTGGCTTCCTCATCCTCGATCACTCGATAGATCTTACCTACCTCTAATGAGGCTGGATAACCTTCATTATTCAAGCACATGGCAAACTGATTCGGTTGAGCTTGCTCTGTTTTCATCGCTAATCTAGGAAAGGTAACTTGAGCTTAAATTCTTTTTTTTGCCGATGTCATGAGCCTCATACCATAGTTTTTTCTACTTCTTACCTAAAATTTTGTCATATTCAGAGTGTGATCCCACCCAAAACCAAACGATTTTATCTTCCTCTGACTTCATAATCCCTAACGCTCGCCATCCTATCCCGACTCTGACCGACCATATTTTCTCCCTTGGCTTGACCTCTTTAAATTCCAAGCTTGGGTGAAACGGATTCTCTTTCCAAAGTTGATAATTTTTCTTGGCGGTTTCTTGTATTCTTTGGGGTAATTTCAAAAACAATTCCTGAAACTTTCGAGTTCTGGATGACTTCATTAATCTTCGCCAAAGCCTTTGTCTTCAGTTCTCCTCTCTTGTTCTTCAATAAGGGCTTCATGTGCCATTGTCAGAAGATCCCCTAATTCAACATCTGCTTTTGAAAGGCTTTGTTGCCAGTTCAATTCATTTTTAATGTCTTCTAGTAATTGTTGAGCCAGTTCATCCTGGAGATAATCCGGAAGTTTTTGGATTTCTAACAATGCTTGTTGTAATAAAGTAGTCATGACTTGGCTAACCTGTATGGATATTAATTATATTAATGCCTTATTCTACTTTTGCGATCCAACTTAAGCTTAAATTCTTTTTTTTGGGAAGCTAAGCTTGGACAACCCCTTTCAACTGTCTTCACCGGCCATCGATCATTGCTGTCTGCGGGTAAACCAACATCTCCAAATGTCTTAAACTGAATGGGAGCAAGATCTAATAACCCGCTAACCAAAAGGCTTCCAGAGATCAGAATTGCTTGCCGATTTAAATTATAATCAGCTAGAACAATCATTGCTTCTTTGCTTCCCGCTTTGCTCTCCGTTCTTGAAGTATAGCCCTAATCGCTTCATAGCCTGGACGAGGCGGAGTCGCAGCAATTTGAGCGAAACGTTCGCGATTCTTCTCTTCCCAAAATTGTTTAACTTCTACTGCGGCATTTAAAATCTCCTGATACTCCGCTTCTACTTCTAGTCGATGTGCTTCAATGTAGAAAAGAGCAGCATGAATCTGAGCATCTGTAAGATTGAATGCATCACGAATAAACTTGGGTGGGTACTGAGCTTTGAGATAATCCATCACGTCATACAGAGTAATACGAGTGCCCGCAATTGTAAGCCCTCGCTCTGTGCGGATTATGGCTGTTTGTTCATTCGATACGATCGCCATAGTAGTCTTAGCCGTTAAGCACCTAATTTCACAGTAGCGCACAAAAGAGTCATCATGGTGCGCATCTACTCAGGGTAGAGATGAAGGGAGGTTAAATACCGATCGCGCCCACCCCATCCCCGCTAGATCAATCCCCCCGCTAGCCGCATTGCCCCCCAATCCCCTGCCCCGATCGCTACAGGAGGAGCCAGGGGAGCTAAAATGTAGTCTACGAAGCGAATCCCTGCTCCTTACTCTGCTGGTGCCATGTTCAAAACGCTGATCGGCGATCCCAACGCACGCAAACTCAAGAAATACCAACCGATCGTCACCGAGATCAACCTGCTCGAAGAGGACATCCAACCCCTCTCCGACGCCGAATTGCGCGGGAAAACCGACGAGTTCCGGCAACGCCTGGAGAAAGGCGAAACCCTGGACGACATCCTGCCCGAAGCCTTTGCCGTCGTCCGCGAAGCCGCCCGCCGCGTGCTGGGGATGCGCCACTTCGACGTCCAGCTCATCGGCGGCATGGTCCTCCACGACGGCCAGATCGCCGAAATGAAAACCGGGGAAGGTAAAACCCTCGTCTCCACCCTGCCCGCCTACCTCAACGCCATCAGCGGCAAAGGCGTCCACGTTGTCACCGTTAACGACTACCTCGCCCGCCGTGACGCCGAGTGGATGGGGCAAGTCCATCGCTTCCTCGGTCTCAGCGTCGGCCTGATCCAGCAAGGCATGAACCCCAGCGAACGGCACCGCAACTACAACTGCGACATCACCTACGCCACCAACAGCGAACTCGGCTTCGACTACCTGCGTGACAACATGGCCACCACCATGTCCGAAGTCGTCCAACGCCCCTTCAACTTTTGCATCATTGACGAAGTAGACTCCGTTCTCATCGACGAAGCCCGCACCCCCCTGATCATCTCCGGCCAAGTCGAGCGGCCCAGCGAAAAATACACCCGCGCCGCCGAAGTTGCCAACGCCCTCGAACGGGATACCCACTACGAAGTCGATGAAAAAGCCCGCAACGTCCTGCTCACCGACGAAGGCTACGAACAAGCGGAAATTGAACTCGGCGTCACCGACCTGTTCGACCCCCAAGATCCCTGGGCACACTACATCTTCAATGCGGTCAAGGCCAAAGAACTCTTCATTAACGACGTGAACTACATCGTCCGTAATGATGAAATTGTCATCGTCGATGAATTCACCGGACGCGTCATGCCCGGTCGGCGCTGGAGTGACGGTCTCCACCAGGCGATCGAAGCCAAAGAGCGCGTTGACATCCAACCCGAAACCCAAACCCTCGCCACCATCACCTACCAAAACTTCTTCCTCCTCTTCCCGAAACTGTCCGGGATGACCGGCACCGCCAAAACCGAAGAAGCTGAATTTGAACGCATCTACAGCCTCGAAGTCACCCAGATTCCCACCAACCGGGCGCTGATCCGCAAACAGTACGCCGATGTCGTCTACAAGACCGAAATGGCCAAGTGGAAAGCCGTCGCTGCCGAATGTGCCGAAATGCATCAGGAGGGCCGTCCGGTCCTGGTGGGCACCACCAGCGTCGAAAAATCGGAACTCTTATCCGGTCTCCTCAGTGACCTGAACATCCCCCACAATCTGCTCAACGCTAAACCAGAGAACGTGGAACGGGAAGCCGAAATCGTCGCCCAAGCCGGACGCAAGGGAGCCGTCACGATCGCCACCAACATGGCTGGACGCGGCACCGACATCATCCTGGGGGGGAACGCCGACTATATGGCCCGCCTCAAGGTCCGGGAATACTTCATGCCACCCCTCGTCAAACCGGAAGAAGACGATAGCGTGGGACCCGTACGGGTGGCCGGAGCCGGAGCACGCCCGAAACCCCAGGGATTTGGTGGCCCCAGCGATGGTAAAAAAGTGAAAACCTGGAAAGCCTCGCCCCAGATCTTCCCCACCGAGTTATCCGACGAAGCCGAGAAATCCCTGAAGCTAGCGGTGGCCTACGCCGTTGAGGAGTATGGCGAACAAGCCCTCACGGAACTGGAGGCCGAAGAAAAGGTCGCGGTTGCTGCTGAAAAAGCTCCCACCGATGACCCCGTGATCCAAAAGCTACGGGCCGCCTATAACCGCATCCAGTCCGAATACGAAGGGTTTACCCGCGAGGAACACCAGGAGGTCGTGACCCTGGGCGGGTTGCACGTCATTGGGACGGAACGCCACGAATCCCGCCGGATTGATAACCAGTTGCGCGGACGGGCCGGACGCCAGGGGGACCCCGGTTCCACCAAGTTCTTCCTGAGTTTGCAGGATAACCTGTTGCGCATCTTTGGCGGCGATCGCGTCGCGGGCATGATGAACCTGTTCCGGGTCGAAGAAGATATGCCGATCGAGTCGGGAATGTTGACGCGATCGCTAGAAAACGCCCAGCGCAAGGTGGAAACCTACTACTACGACATCCGCAAACAGGTGTTCGAGTATGACGAGGTGATGAACAACCAGCGGCGGGCCATCTACGCCGAACGGCGGCGCGTCCTGGAGGGCCAAGACCTCAAGGAACAGGTGATTAAGTACGCCGAACGCACGATGGACGATATCGTCGATGCCTACGTCAACCCAGAACTGCCACCGGAAGAATGGAAGCTCGATGACCTGGTGGGCAAGGTCAAGGAATTCGTCTACCTGCTGGCGGATCTGGAGGCGGTCCAACTGGAAGACCTCACGGTCGGCGAAATGAAAACCTTCCTCTACGAGCAGGTACGCATTGCCTACGATATCAAGGAAGCCCAAGTAGACCAGATCCAACCGGGGCTGATGCGGCAAGCCGAACGCTTCTTTATCCTGCAACAGATCGACACCCTCTGGCGCGAACACCTGCAACAGATGGATGCCCTGCGCGAATCCGTGGGTCTGCGTGGCTATGGTCAAAAAGATCCCTTGATTGAATACAAGAGCGAGGGCTATGAACTCTTCCTGGAGATGATGACGACCATTCGCCGCAACGTGGTGTACTCGTTGTTCCAATTCCAGCCACAACCCCAGCAAACGGCAACAGCAGCAGCCTCGGAGATGGTGTAGAAGTAAAAGACGCCCACTGTGTTCCCTTACTTTGTATAACGTTTCCAACTGACCGGATTCTACCCAACTCTAACCATGAATCTTAATCGCTTAAAACGGCTCAAAATTAAACTAACCACGGAAAAAGATTTTTCCGACATCTGGCTGTTTTATGTGGATAATTTCATGAATAAGCCGGAATTCAATGCAGCCGGACATCAGGTTGAGAAGGGAGAGCTTCATGGCATCCTCAAACAAACCTGTGGGTATATGCTCGGTCGGCAGATCAAGGTGCATGACTTTCTAATCTTCCATATTCCCGACTATCAATTTTTTCATGGTGCGTTTCATATTGACTCTGGCATTGGGGGCATCATCTATTATGAAGATATCCAAATGGGGTTATTAGCTCTTACTGAGTTTATGCCCTATGGTATTGTCAAGTATTCGCGATTTACGGCTGCTAATCGGGTATTAGTCAAAGATCCCTACGAACACAACTGAGACAGATTTTATTTACCAGAAAACCTCGATCTCGCCCAATGCTTCGGCCTCATCTGCTGCTGCGCACCCAACAGCCACACCTACTGGCATACCCCCAACAGTGATCACGTCACCTAGGTACCGCAGATCCCCTCTTTAACCTCCAACAGTAACTCTAAAAGCAGCGATCGCCTAAACCTAAACAATATCCAAGTCAGTCTCCAGTGCTCTCATTTAAGCGAGTATTATTTCTCTTGTAACTTGAGTCAGTATGGCAGCTATCTCCGTTTTCTTGCTGCATACCCAGAGAATGTATTATCCAAATCTCCGGGGATACTGGCTTCTGCTAGCATTCACCAGATTATGGCGCGTCTACTGAATTTGCTTAGGTACTCTCAGGATTGAGGCGAATCATTTGCCACGTCACCAATGTCCCGATCGGACTCCAGAGCAAATAGGGCAACAGCCAAAGCGCCGCCCGCCGGTCAACCAGCCACACCTGCCCCATCAAAATACAGCCCAAGATAAACCCCACCCCCCCGATCGCCGTCCCGAGCGTCAAACTGCTGTAGCGACACATAACCGGCGTATAGGCCATAATCGCCAACTCAACAATGCCATACCCGGCCATCAAAGCCCACGTCTGCCCCGTCCCCGGATTGGCCTGCCAAGTGAGCGTCGCCGAAACAATTCCACACACAAAAATAAAGATCCAAATCAACGGAATGGCCCACTCAAACGTTAGCCAATCCGGTCGCCGCAACCCCATAAACCACCGCCGATCGCCTAAGGAAAGTCGATTAAGCCCCAGCGCGATCGCCAACGCCACTACCGTAATCACCAACCAACTGGGAAGCATCCTCACCCCTCCACCCCATTCGCCATCGAACCTTAGCATACCGATTTCACACTAACCGGGAAGGGGCGATCGCCAAGATGGACACTGCTCAGCCGTTACCATTCCCTAGATACCTGACTGCAAACCCTCCAGCCATCACTCTTCGCCAGGGATTCACCTTTTTCTGGGCTAGATATTTGCATAACTAAATCTAACTATAAGATTCCTAAATAAAAAGTTTGACTTATGATCTGAATTTAACAATCCGTTCAGAATTGGCCGTTCCGGGGGGGACATCTTCAGGTTTTTAGTATAGACTTGAGTCCATAGCAAGTTCAATCTTAATAGACATAAGTCAACTACCGCAGCGGTGATTGCGTTGGCTGGGGTTCCTAACCCCCTTCACCTGCGCCACCGCTGACCTCAGGTAGGAGCAACGACTAAGTGCGACGCTGGGGCAGATTTCTGCCCCTTTTTCGTTCCTTCTTTCTTGCAACTTTATTAACATTAGATTTCCCAACAAGCCCCAAGGCGAAAAACGGGCAATCGTGCGCGAACACTTGGCGATGGTGGGCCTATCGGAAGCTGCCGATAAAAAGCCGGGGCAAATTGCCGGGGGGATGAAACAACGGGTCTCGAACGCCCATAC
>JBBILC010000102.1:0-20011 GCA_037445115.1 Coleofasciculaceae cyanobacterium bin_20 | reverse complement strand
ACACGATTAGAGGCTATTTTTTAACACATTTCCTATCATTCAACACTTCTGGGCCGCAGCAATCTCTGGTTTACTTTGATATTCGTCCCCGGCTCGCAGAGGGGTATGGCCCTAGCAACTTATCAAGAAGCACAAACTTACCTCAAGGTCTTACCCCTTCTTCATAACCTGCCCAAGCAGCCATTTTTCATGGTTTATGATGCCGAAGTCGATGTGCTTTATATCGACTTTAGCCATCCGCTCCAACCTGCCAGCGATAGCGAATTCACCGACGATGACATTGTGATTCGCTACAACGAGGCCGAGTCCATTGTGGGGTTAACCATTCTCAATGCCAACCAACGCTGATGATCAAACCTGGAACGCCGCCCTCAGCCAGCAACTCGGGTACACCGCTTACCTCAAAAGACAGCCATGATTACAGGGCCTGCGCCACTAGACGGGGGATGAGAGTCGCGGCGTTTAACAGGGACAATCGCGATTAAACCGCGACGGCTAGAATAACCGCGACTACAAACAACCGTGCCTCCAGTGCTTAGGAATGGGGTCGCGCAAAGTTAGGCAGATCGATCGCCGCCAGAGATTGGCGCTTCTTCGCCGATCGCAGGGGATAGACCAGCGGTGAAGGCCAATTGGCCATTGCCTGAAAATCCGCTTCGCTGACTTCCGCAACCGGTGTCGTTTGGTTCGCCGCCGCACTCTCCCCTTGAGGATCGGGTAGCTCAATCCGTTTCATTACCTGAGTTGCTCCGCGCTTAACCTCGCTAGCGGTACCCATCGCTTCACCTTGGGGTTGGGCTGGAGTTGGGCTGGGCTGGTCGTTGGGCCGACGACGGCTAACCGTAAAAGAGGTCACTGGCGTCATACTCGGTTCGTCCGCAACCGGAGCAGCTTGATTCGCAACCGGAGCAGCCTGACTCGCGGCTGGGGACGTGCGTCCTACCGCTTCACTCCACTGGCTCACAAATCTTGGAATTTGGGGAGAGGGCCGCAATGGCTGAATGCCCCGTTGGGATGAGGTTGGCAGGGGGGGCACCACGACCTCCGCTACCGAAGCTGGCTCAGTTACCGGCGTGGCGGGAGACTCGGCCTCTGGACCTACGGTTGGGGGGGCGGCAGATTCATCAACCTCGGCTACCGCAGCCCATTGGTTAAAGCGCCGCCACAATTCCGCCTGCATCCGATCGGCAGGGAATGAAGCGACCTCAGGTGACTGGCTCGCCGGAGCTGCCTGGGGAGCACCCTCAGCCTGGGACGCTTCCGCCTCAACCTCGGCTTCTGCCACGGGTGACGCTGGCCCAGCAGCGCGGGCTTCCGTGCGGGGAGCCGCTGCCGCTCCCTCGGCGGGTACTTCATCAACTTGATCCAGGCTAGCGCGATCGACCTCCCGTGCCGACAGGAAAGCAACCGCAGGCATATCCGCCTCCAGGCTAGGTACGATTGTCGCGTCCCGATCACCCACCCCCTCTTCAGAAACATCACCCACCGCCAGATCACTGGCTAGGAATGCAGCGTCAGAAACTTCAAGCGGGGAACTCGCCGCTGCTTCATTGAGCAAGGAATGGAGATGACTGGACACCTCCGCCAGATTGAGATCAGCCGAGCTACCGGCCAGATTAGCCTCAAGATGGGTGAGGGCAGGGATGACCCCACCGTGATCATGCGGCCTTTCTGCTGAAGAATCCTCTAGCGCCTCGGCTGACTCATTACCCAATGCTAGGGCCGACAAATCCGGTTCACCCGTCGTATCCGTCGCCGGGTTAGTACCTGTCGAGGTACTGCTGGCATTGAACATCGATCGCCGCAGGGCTGGCATATCCAGACAACGTTCCAGCGCCGTCTTAAATTGCAGGGCATAGCGTTGTTGCCGACTCAGGCGAGTTTTCAGATCCCGACAGGTCATCTCAGCCTGCATCAGGGCATGGACCTTTTCATTGATATGGACCTGGGCCGTAGCCACATCCTGTTCCAATTGCGCAATTCGCTCCTGACTCCCTTCCAACTGCTCCGTCAGGGTTTCGATCATGATCTGCTGACGTTGGGCCGTCTGCTGGGCCAATTCCAAATCGCGATAGAGACTACTGGTTTGGGTTTGGGATTCCGCCAGGGCTTGTGCCTGTTGCACCAGCAATGTTTCCTGATTTTGCGATCGCGTCATTTGCAATTGCAGAGCTGCCTGGGTTTCCTCCAGCGTGATATCCAGGATGGCTTTTTGCTCCAGTAGCTCCCGGTTTTGCTCCTGTAACCGCAGATTTTGTTCCTGGATCTGTTGTATCTGGGTTTCCCACTCCCCGTTGGCAGTCGAGGCTTCAAACTCAGAGGTCAGCCGACTCACCCAGTCCGCCGTCGCGATCGGTTCCGGGGTATCCAGTGGGGTATCCAGATCTGCCACCGAGGCTTCTGTCACCGCAGCCGCCGAAGCAGCTAGGTCTGGGGTGCTGAAGGCCGAGGTGTTGGGGGCCGTCGGGCTAGAATCTGCCCCTGCTGGGCTGGTCATCGCTGGCGCGTCCGTCGCCTCCAGGCTAGCCCCAAGTATTGTCCCTGGGCTGCTTAAGGTCGGGTCAGTGTCAGGGGATAGGGGTGAGATAGCAGCCCCATCCGGGGGCAGCTCTGACTCCCGTGCTAGATCGTGCTTATCCCGACTGGGCGTCGGCCCAAATCCCACAGGCCGATGGGAGGATCGCTTTCTCGGAGTCGTTGGGTTGTCGGCTTCACTCATCACGCTTTATCCAACTAGAAATCATGGTCAATCCACGTTGCTTCCTTTCGGAACCGAGCAGATGTCCTCTCCCCGCATCACAGGCTTAATTACTGCCCATCGCATCCAGCTATCAACGGTTGCAAACCCATGACACGCCTACCTTTCTTGTCCAAGAGATTCCGCTGAATTCCCCTGCTAGGAGTGGCTGCCGAGCGACCAGTCAGCAATTACTTCCCATTGCATCTACACCCAATGGCTCCAGGGATCGCGATCGGAACCTAAGCCCACCTTTGCTTCCCCCAATCTGAGTGCAGAAGTAATTTACGACATACTTTAATGCACAAACTCTGTTTAGCAACAAATTTGAACTAAATTAACAAAATTAACTAAAATGACCCCCACCTTGGCAGGGTTAACCCCTTCCTAGGAGAGATCACTCACCTTGCTTCGTTGCCCCCCTTGCCTTAACTGCGGTTCGGGACTGTCCCTGGACTGGGTATACCACTTTGCTGCTGGGCTTGCTGCAACTTTTGGTCAGCCCGGGTGGCCCAGGTGGGATTGCCCTGAAGGGTATAGAGATCCCTGGCATACTGCAACAGTTGGCGGGCGTCTTGAAACTGCCCCTGTCTCAGGAAAACCGTTCCAGCCCCATAGTAGGCATTGGCATAGTTGGAGTCCGCTTCTGCGGCTTTGCGAAAGGCGGCGAGGGCCTCGGTTAAGTTCCCCTGTTGAAACAGGAGGGAACCCAAGCTGTAGTGGGCTTCGGCATAGTTGGGATTGATTTGTAAGGCTTCCCGGAAGGCATTCAGTGCCCGATCGCGGTTCCCCTGTTGGAGATAGAGCGTCCCCAGGTAGTAGAAAGGTTCCGGCGCTTTGGGGCTGTATTGTTGCGCCTTCTCGAAGGCGGCGATCGCCGCTGGGATTTGTTGTTGTTGCAGGTATACCAGGCCCAAGTTGTAGTGGGCGAGTCCTAACTGGGCATCAATTCGGACCGCCTGCTGTAAATAGTCCAGAGCTAGGGGGAGGTTATTCCCCTCCAGCAGCGCCGCCCCCAGGTTAGCAAAGGCGAGGGCAAACGTCGGATCGGTTTGGGCGGCTTGGTAGAACGCATTGGCGGCGGCCTGAAGTTGGCCCTGTTGCCGAAGCGCTAGCCCCAGGTTGTAATGGCCAGCGGCAAGGCTGGGGTCGAGTTGGATGGCCTTCTGAAAGGCCGCGATCGCCGCCGGTAGCTGATTGGCCTGGACTAAACTCACTCCCCGGTTCAGCCAATTCGCCGCCGTTTCTTCCCCCGCCTGCGCCAGATTGAGCGGAGGACTGGGAGGAGGGAGTGGGGCTGCCCCCGCCGGAGCAACCGCAACCCCACTCACAAGGAAACTCAAGACGAGGGGAACCAGGTACCGCTGGGTGGGCAACGCGGCCCGCGATCGCCCCAGTCCCATCGGTTGCGATCGCCCCAGTCCCATAGGCCGTTGCTGTTCCTGCCAATATCGTGTCTGCATCACACTTCCCCCAACGCTGATTCAGATGGGCCAACCTTTGCCCAGAGTCAGGCGACCCCCGTTGCATGGCGATACGCGGCTGTCCCTGTGAAAGGAGCGATCGTCGGAATGGGCGATCCTCTAGGATTTCATTGCGCGTTAGGGTAACAAGACTGATGGCAAGTTGCCAGTGGTGGCGTTCCCCATCTCGGCCCGTTTATGGGGTCAGCGTCCGCTGGCGTTGGCGACGGCGCTCTTTGATGAGCAGGTAGCCCATCACTAACCAAAAGATCAGTAACCCCCCGGTGATCCCTAACGTGGGCACCAGCCCCAGTTGCATGATCAGAACCGGTGCCGCAGCGGTGAATAAGCCCCCACCGACGATCGGCTCAAAAAATAACTGCTTATAGGCAAATGCCTCGAAGGCCCCGGATTGGTTCTGGGGATCAACCATGCGCAGGAGCAGGATACCCGTGGCCGTCACCCCCATCGACTGACCCATATCGCCAATGCCCTTCTCAAACCAATGGTCGGGGAAGATGCGGGGGGCAAAATACAGAAACGCCAGAACGTTCCAGAGAATTCCCACCACACTGAGAATCAGGAAGGTGGGGAGGTTGCTACCAATCACCCTGAGGGAAATGGAGGCAAGGGCCGTGACCACCACCACATCCAGGGCGAGGCCCGCAATACTCTTCATCAGAGCGGGGATAATCAGGGCTGCCAGTCCCCGCCGCTCAAGGAACCATTGCACTAACATGCCCCCAATCAGGGCCATCGGGAAGAGGGGTACATAGCGAATGATCTGCACCCCGGTGGTCCCCCAGGTCACGGACTCTACCCAAACCAACCCCTGCAAGATCAGCCAGCCGACGATAATCGCGGCCCCCACAATCCCAAAGTTGACCGAAAGCGGATCAATCAGGAGGTTGTGCATCAATTTGGCTCGACGACGGCGCACCTCTGGGCTTTCCGTATGGGTCAATTCCGGGAGATCATCGGGCTGCTCCGGATCGGTAACTAGGACGGGAATATGGTTGCGACGACGCCCCCAGTCGGCTAGGGCTGTCCCACAAATAATCCCAGACACGATGCCCACGGTTGCCAGACCCAAGGCGAGGTCAGGGCCGTCGGCAAACCCCAACTCCTGAAGGGTTTCTGCCATCCCCCCGGCGGTGCCGTGTCCCCCCTCAAAGGCGATTTCAATTAAGGCTCCGGAAATGGGGTTGGCGTTAAAAACAGGGATGAGGATCAGCAGGGTAACCAGAATGCCCAGCACGTACTGGCCCCAGGCCAGGGTTTGCCCAAAGACAACCTGGGGGGCTGTTTTGCGCCAGATCTCACGGGGATTAGGAATCGCTTCCCCAAGGAACAGGGCCGCAAAGACAATGTTGATGAAAATACTGGGTGACTGGGACCACACACTCCGAATCGGTTCGGAGAACAGACCGTTAGCCAGTACGGCATCTGGCCCCCGCCAGGCCGTCACGATCGCGCCGAGTACCTGGGGACCCAGGAGCAGGGCGAGAACACCCGCCACGATCGATTCGGGTAGATAAAGCTTTTGTATCCACCGGATTTTTTGCTTTAAATAGCGCCCTGCTAGGACAAGGATCGCAATGAGGATAAAGGCAAAAAAGACATCCCTAAGGTTAAACATGTCCCATATTTAGATGCTGCAAATGAGAGAACTATTATAAAGACTGGCAGAAAACCACCTCAAAATCACATAGATTAAATTAATACAGATAAGGGTAACGGTCACCGAAACACCCCTATTTTGATCGGGTGAGTGTCATTTTTCCAAGTATGCCTGCAAACACGCCTACCAGTGCGCCTACCAGTACACCCAGCACACCGGGCCAAGTGTGGATTGTCGGGGCTGGGCCAGGGAACCTGGACTACTTAACCCTGCAAGCCTTTCACTGTCTGCGCCAAGCCGAAGTGCTGATCTACGATGCCCTCAGCGATTCGCGCCTACTGGATTGGGTGCCCACCGCCTGTGAGGTGGTTTGTGTGGGGAAACGAGGGGGGCAACCGTCGATCGCCCAAGCGGAGATTAACCGCCTCCTCGTCACCCACGGTCAGCGTGGGAAAACGGTGGTGCGCCTGAAGGGGGGCGATCCGTTTATCTTTGGGCGCTGTCGGGAGGAAATGCAAGCACTACGGGAGGCGGGCTGTCCGTTTACGGTGATTCCCGGCCTTTCTTCGGCACTGGTGGCACCGTTGCTGGCGGGGATTCCCCTCACGGATGCGGGACTGAGCCACACGTTTGCGATCGCGACGGCCCATGATCTCAGGCAATTGAACTGGTCTGCCCTCGCGGCGATCGAGACCCTGGTCCTGCTGATGGGCGGTCGTCATCTGGCGGCGATCGTCGCCGCACTCCAGGCTCAGGGACGCTCCCCGGATACCCCGATCGCCCTGATTCGCTGGGCCGGACGCCCGGAACAACAGATTTGGGTGGGAACGCTAGCAGATATTAGCCACCAAACCCAGGGCCAACCCCTATCGCCCGTGGTGATCGTCATTGGGGCGGTGGTGCGTTGGCATGAGTATTTTGCCGCCAGTGCGATCGCGCCAAGATCGCGCCTTCCGGAACCCAGTATTCCTGAACCGGGCCTCCCTGAACGGAGCGTCCCCTGGTCCAACCCCGTGGCAAGATGGGACAGGCCCATTCCCGATGTTTCCCTGCCTGTGATGCCAACCCCTGTGCCCCAACCCTTACCCCCGTTGACGAATACGACCATTCTGGTGACGCGATCGGCAACCCAGTCCCAGGAATTTACCGATCTCTTGCAGGCTGCCGGAGCAATGGTGCTGGAAATGCCCACACTGGTGATCAAGCCGCCCTCTAGTTGGGCTGCCCTGGATGCGGCGATCGCCCAGTTGGATCACTTCCACTGGTTAATTCTCACTTCAGCGAATGGGGTGGAGGCGTTTTTTGAACGGTTAGCCGTGGCCGATCGGGATGCCCGCGCCCTAGCCGGGATCAAAATCGCCGTTGTTGGTAAGAAAACCGCCCGTACCCTGGAACACTATGGCCTGCGGCCGGACTTTGTGCCCCCCGAATTTGTAGCTGATGCCCTGGTTAGCCATTTCCCGGAATCCGTGAGCGGGCAACACCTCCTCTTCCCCAGGGTGGAAAGTGGTGGCCGGGAGGTGTTGGTCAAGGAACTCACCCAGGCCGGGGCGATCGTCACGGAGGTGGCAGCCTATGAGTCGGGCTGCCCCGATCAGGCGGACCCGGCGATTCTGGCGGCCCTGACGGCGGGCACGGTGGATGTGATTACCTTTGCCAGCTCTAAAACGGTGAAGCACTTTGCCCAGCTCGTGGGGATTGCCTATCCTGACACCCCCGCAACGCCAGGGAATTGGTTAGCCCAGGTGGCGATCGCAGCGATCGGTCCCCAAACATCCTATGCCTGCGAACAATGGCTGGGGCGGGTGGATATTGAGGCCCGCGAGTATACGCTAGATGGCTTAGTGCAGGCGATCGTGGCTTGGCGTCAGACCTAGCCCGTTGGGTTGAGCAGCCTGCCAGCTAGTGTCAATGTTCTTGCTCAAGTAACGCCTACTTCCACGACCACTGATATAGCAGTAGTCACACTCATTAGGACAGGGCAAAGGCTGTGATCAACAAGGGGCTTAAGCCCTTTGTCCTAACCTGAATGACGATGGCTATACCTTGCCGCAACCCAGCTAGGTGTCGGTGTTTAAAAATGCTGAAAGCCTTGGGCCAAACTTAAGGGAATGCTTCCCTGCCCATCTACCAAGAAAACCCCCGGATCAGCGGTAACCTCACCGACAATCGTCGCATCCCCCCCCAACCGTTGCACCAAATCCACCGCCGTTGCCAGCGGCAAACACAGCACTAGCTCGAAATCTTCCCCCCCATACAATACCCACGTGATCGCCTGTTCCGGGGACACGATCGCCCTGGCCGCTGGCGGAACCCGTAACCGTTCCCGTGCAACCCTGGCTCCCACCCCACTCGCCCGACAGATCTGGACGATCGCATCCGCCAGACCATCACTGCTGTCCATCGCGGCAATATCAGGCCGACACTGGGTTTGGGCGATCGCCTGCCACAATGGCTCAATCACATCCAGACGCGGCACCGGATACTGATGGGCACGCAGCCAACGATTGCGCTCAGCCACCTGGACGGCTTCCCCTAAACTCGGCTCTAGGAGAATGGCTAGCCCCAACCGAGATGCCCCATGTAAACCTGTCACCACGATCGCATCACCCGGTTGCGCCGCCGAACGCCGCAGCACCCGCGCCGGGTCAACCTGGCCTAGGGCCGTAATCGCGATCGACCGGACTGGTGACTGGCTCAGATCGCCCCCCAGGATGTGCCCCCCATAGGCTTGCAAGCAAGCCGTCATCCCGCTGTAGAGGCCGTCAATCCAGGCGATCGGGACCTCTCCCGGCATGGCCAACGCGATCGTGATCCCCAGGGGCGCGGCCCCCATTGCTGCCAGATCCGAGAGATTCGCCGCGACCGACCGCCAACCCACGGCCTCCGGCGGTGTGGTGCGATCGCTAAAGTGAACCCCCTCTACCAAAACATCCGTCGTCACCACCAACGATTGACGCGCCAAAGCGGGCAGCACGGCGGCATCATCCCCCACCATCCCCGGCGGGCAAAAGGGGAATAGTAATTGCAACACCCCCTGTTCCCCCAGATCGCGAACGCACGGCTCCCCCATAACGATGCTTAACTGCTTGGGGAATGGGTTGCCAGCAGACTGCCCGTACTGTCATACACCTGCACCGGAATACCGGCATTCCGGCTAATGGATTGCAGGGTGAAGTCGAGCGCTTGCCATTGGTTGACAATTTCGGCCCGGACCAGTTCGGATTGCAGCCGCTCTGCCGTATTGAGGGTGACCTCATAGTCGGGGGTAAGGGTCACGGTAATGGCCGCTGCACTCACACTATGGGTACAGCGGCGCGGTTGCCCACCACAGGCGTGCTCCAGATCATTACGAATATTTTGTAGGTTATTGAAGGCGACGAGGTTAGATTGGACCGATCGCATCGCCTCATCATAGGTGGGGATCAGGGATTGGGCCTGGGTCGCCGGGAGGGTGTCGGGCGGAATCTCTTGCAGGAGGGCGCGGGCCGCCTGCCAATCAGTCAGTGCCTTAGACCATTGGTTTTGGCGTTCGCTGGCCCTAGCCTGTTCCGCCAACTGCAAAGCTTTACGGTAGGTGGTTTCGGCTTGTTCCTCCTGGAGGATACGATCGCGCACCGTATTCAGCTTGCCTTGATAGTAGGGCAGCAGATCCGTCGCATTGGCATGGGCCATTGTGCCACTGGGGATAAGTTGCAAAGGACGCACGGCACTGTCCCATAGGGTTGCCAATTCCCGCCAGTCGGCCAGGGTGCTGGCATGGGGCTGACGGGACTCCGCTGTGTCCGCTGCTGTCTTGGCGGCGGTGAGGTGACGATCGCTCTCCTGCTCCCGTTGGATGCGTTGGGCGATCGCGTTGAGATTCACTCGGTATTCCACCAACTTGCGTTCCGCCAGGGGGGCGAGACCACTGGTTTTGGGAACTTGCTCTAGGGGCGCGATCGCCTCCTGCCAGAGGGCGCGAATCGCCGTCCACTCCGCCAGGGGATGGGGGGGATTTTGGCTGCGTTGGGCAGCAGCAGTGGCCTTATCCTGGGCCAGGATAATCAGATCCAGGGTTTTGAGTTGGGCGCGATATTGGGGGACGAGGCGATTGGCCTCCCGCGCCGCTTCCGACCAGCGAGGCACTTCTCCCAGATAGTCGATCGCCCGTAGAAGCTGTTGACGGGATTTCGCCAAATCAGCCGTCGTGAGGCCATAGGTATCGGTATTCGCCTGATCGATAGCTTGTTGCTGCAAGCGTTCGGCTAATTCTAGGGGCTGGCAACTGCCGATCGCGCAGGGCCGCGTAAACAAGAACAGACTGCTGCCAAAGGAAACCACACACACTAGACCGATCACCGCCAATACCGACCAGTTGGGCCACAGCCTCGGCTCAGGGTCTACGCCCTCTTCCTCGAGAAAGCCATCGATCGCCGCATACTCAACCAATCCCACCTCGGGATGAGAGCGCGGCGCTGTACCCCCGCCTAGGATAACTAATGCCTGACTGGCGGCAGACCAGGTGGCAGATTCACCTGCGGTCCCCTCGGTTAGCGTGCCCAGCCCATCGGGACCATCCCTATCCCCCATCACCACCGTGGCCTCAACTACCGTGGCTGCGGCCTCCGTGGCTGTGGCCTCCGTGGCTTCTGCCTCTGAGCCAGGGATCGCTGAGCCTAAAACAGGTATCGTTGCGTCTGAATCCGCCGCTGAAGGGGGTACCCTGTGTTCATTCGGGTATTTATCCAGGGGTTCATTCGGGGGTTCATCCAGGGTTTCATCCAGGGCAGCCCCTAAGTCCACAACGGGGGACACGGGATCAGCAGTAGTTGCCGCCGTGAGATCATCGGTCAGGGGGATTACCGGGTTGTCTTGCAACATGGGCCTGAGTGTCTCCCAATCTGGATGGGCATAGCATAGCTGATGGCGATCGTTGGGTCCTAATGGCGTCCTGTTCAGGGTACCTCACAACCGCTCAACAGGGTACTGGATGTTCCCCCAAATTGCACTTCGTGCTGCAACCTACGCTAGGCGCAGGGATCTCGCTGCTGCCGTTGCCAGAAAATTGCGGGAGCCAGATACTCAGATGATCGCGATCGTTCGATCCAGATTACATTGTCCTGACGATCGGGCCAGACGTGACCCGTTAAACCGCAGGGATAACCCACTCTTCACCAGCTAATAGCAAAGATTCTCAATAAGTTTAGTTTCTTGCAAATCGTCTTGAAGTTGGTTATATTCTCAATAAGCAGCGATGCTTGGCGATGCGCTAAAGGACATTATGCCAATCGCACCAGTTACTCACAGAGTCTAATACAGGGGTTTTCGAGAAGAGTTGTCGTCATTGCGCAGTATTGAGCGTTAGTAATCTATCAACAATACTCTATTGACAATATTATGATGATGTACACCACTGCTTCGCTAAAAGCTGAACTCAACGAACGAGGATGGCGACTAACGCCCCAACGAGAAACGATCCTGAATATCTTCAAAGATCTTCCCAAGGGTAACCATCTCAGTGCGGAAGATCTGTATAATCTGCTTCACGAACAAGGGGAAGGCATTAGTCTTTCGACGATTTATCGAACCCTGAAACTGATGGCCCGGATGGGTATTCTGCGGGAGTTGGAGCTAGCAGAAGGTCATAAGCACTACGAACTCAATCAACCCTATCCCTATCATCACCACCACTTAATTTGTGTGCGCTGCAATAAGACCATTGAGTTTAAAAGTGACCAAGTGCTCAAGATTGGCACTAAAACCTCGCAAAAGGAGGGCTATCATTTGCTCGACTGCCAATTAACGATTCATGCCATCTGTCCCGCCTGTCAGCGATCGCTCTTACCCATCTAGATATGTTTACTGTATTAGTTGCCTGATCTTGCAGCCTGTACCGTTTGTATTAACCGCAGTCTTTAAGAATCCTCAACTCGATAGCCCAACTCGGCCAATTGCGATCGCGATTGCCGCCATTTGGCTTGGACTTTCACAAAGAGTTCCAGATAGACCTTGCCATCGATGAGTTTCTGAATTTGCTCCCGTGCGGCGGAGCCAATGGTTTTCAGCATTTGGCCCCCCTTGCCAATCAGGATGCCCTTCTGGGAGGCACGTTCCACCATGACAGTGGCCAGAATGCGGGTGATCTTCGGATCTTCCTCAACCCGATCAATGATCACTGCAACCGAGTGAGGGACCTCCTCGCGGGTGAGCAACAAAATCTGCTCACGGATCAATTCACCCATAATGAACCGCTCTGGCTGGTCTGTGACTAAATCGGGCGGGTAGTAGTAGGGACCGGGTTCCAGTCGCGCAATTAATTGGGTTTGGAGGTCATCCAGCCCCATGCCCGTCAGGGCCGAGAATTTCAAGACTGGCCAGTGGTAGGGAGCGGCGAGGTCGGCATAGCTAGCATCCAAGGCCGCCGCCTCGGCTGGCTGACAGTCGCATTTGTTTAAACCCAGCAGGATCGCAGCGGCAGATTGCTGGCTGAGGAATTCGGCAATGTAGCGATCGCCCCCCCCAGCAGGCACCGCAGCATCCACGACAAACAGCACCACATCCACGAGGCCCACGGCACTCCGGGCGTTCTTCACCAACACTTCCCCCAGAGGATGGTGGGGTTTATGAATACCGGGAGTATCTACGAAAATCAGTTGGGCAGTTGGCGTCGTCAGGATGCCCCGCAGCCGATTCCGGGTGGTTTGGGCTACGGGGGAAGTAATTGCAATTTTTTGCCCCACCAAATAGTTCATGAGGGTTGATTTACCCACATTGGGCCGCCCAACGATCGCAATGAAACCGGAGCGAAACCCAGCGGGTGGGGTGGGGATGACCAAACTATTCAAAACAGATTTGTGGCTAGAGGGTGGGATTGGTGGATTTGGGCGGGGTTGGGAGTGTTGGCTGGGGTGCCCCCAGGCGTTCCTGTTGTTGTTTGCGGAATTGGGCTGCCGCATCATCCAGGTTTTGCCTTTGTTCTTGGTTGAACGTGTCCATGTCCAGGTTGCCAAGCCGTGCCCGGTGGATCATATCAAATACACTTAACCCATTGCCCGATCGGGAAAAGGACCCCGGCCCCTGCTCTGCACTGGGTCGGAAGTCGCTCAGGGGATTGGTGTTTTCCTGTGCCCAACCCGCCTGGGCCAAGATCAGGGGAGTTAGCCCCAAGCTGAGGCAAGCCCATGCCAGCCGTTGGGGCCAGACTGGTGTGTATTTCGGTGCATTCAGTGCCATTACTGCCTCTTCCGGATTGCTGACCAAACTACATTGACGCTGGCAAGGCTCCTAAAGTTCCCGCCGATCTCCTGACGCGATCGCCCTGCGCTATCACGATTCTGACATCCCCATCGTCTAAAGGCTACGCGATCGGTTGAGTTTTCTGGGTTCCCTGCCACCTGCTGCTGCCGAACCTCTGGCTAGATGAGCGGCTTGGGAACCCCGATCAACTGCGCAGGCGGGACCGTTGCCGTTGCCGCGATTCTCCTGCGAAGACGCTGCGCGAGCGCCGCCGCCCTGGGGTGAGCCGGGTAATTTGTTCCCGCCGTTGCCAAAAGGTCAGGCTAAAACTGAGGATACCGACCAGACGCTGAAGTTGCTGAAGTTGAACGTCTAGGCGCTGCAATTGGTTCCGGAGATGGTGGGTGCCTCGCTCCCCGATCATGATGTAATGGGGGGCGGGCGATAGGACCCGGTGGGTTTGGCGTTCAACGGCACTCAAGGTTTGGGCGGCTCTTTCCAGGGTAAGACGCAAGCGCCACAGCTTCCACGCGATGAAAAGGCACACCAGCGAAACCACAAGGTTGAAACCCACAATAAACGTAATCAGGGCATCCTCCCGGCACTGCCTCACCACCAGAGTGCCTCCCCTTTTGGCTGCCCTTACCCTGGTATCTTGCGATCACCTCTGTACCTCCGTGCTTCTGTGGTAGACATGAAACCACGGAGACACAGCCAACCCAGAGAAAATCCTTTGATCTGGCTTCCCCACGGGAAGAAGGAATGCCGGTTGTTTGGCCAAACTGGAAGGCTCCCAACCATCATACCTTGGCCGCAAAGGCCCTGGATATCAAACCAAACGCCTATCCCCCCATTAGTCCGCCCCTTCAATGGGCGCAAACCCCTGCCGTTGCACATTCTCGGTGACCACACGGGGTTCGAGGAATTGCAACAGGTAATCGGGTCCCCCGGCCTTGGAACCCACACCGGAGAGCTTGAAGCCGCCAAAGGGCTGACGAGCGACGATCGCCCCCGTAATCCCCCGGTTGATGTACAAATTCCCCACTTCAAACTCGGCTTCTGCCCGCTGAATATGGGAGGGGGTACGGGAATACAGCCCCCCCGTGAGGGCGTAGTTCGTGCCGTTAGCCATCTGCAACGCCTCATCAAAGTTGGTGGCCCGGATGACAGCCAGGACGGGACCGAAAATTTCCTCTTGGGCGATCGCGGCATCGGGGGCGACCTCACTGAAAATCACCGGCCCGACAAAGGAGCCGCCTTCGGGGGTGGGCAGTTCCAACGCCAACGTAGCCTCGGCTTTACCCTTGGTGATGTATGCCTGGATGCGGGCCTGGGCGGTGGGATCAATCACGGGACCGACCTTGGTGCCAGGGGCGATCGCGGGGCCGACGGTGAGCGATCGTGTCGCTTCCACCAAGCGGGCGAGGAAGGTGTCATAAATCGAGGCCAACACAATCACCCGTGAACACGCGGAACACTTTTGGCCGCTGTAGCCAAAGGCGGACTGGACGACCCCCTGCACCGCCTGATCCAGATCGGCACTTTCGTCAATGATGATGGCGTTTTTCCCGCCCATCTCCGCTACCACCCGTTTCAGATGCTTTTGCCCCGGTTGCAATATGGCGGCATCGGCGTAGATCCGACACCCGACTTCCTGGGAGCCGGTGAAGGTAATCATGTGGACATCGGGATGCTTGACCAAATGGGCACCGACGGTGGAGCCTTTTCCGGGCACAAATTGGAAAACCCCAGGGGGCATTCCGGCTTCGACGAGGATTTCCGCTAGCTTGGCCGCAATCACCGAGGACGTTTCTGCCGGTTTTAGCAACGTGCAGTTCCCCGCGACTAGGGCGGCAACGGTCATGCCCGTGGGGATTGCCAGGGGGAAGTTCCAGGGGGAAATGACGACGACAATGCCACGGGGTTGGTAGTGGTAGCGATCGGTCTCGCCCGCGACATCGTAGCTGTAACCGCGATCGAGGCGTTCCATCTCATCGGCGTAGTAGCGGCAAAAGTCGATCGCTTCGGTGACTTCGGGATCAGCTTCTTGGACAATTTTGCCCACCTCGAACACCATCCAGGCGATTAATTCGGCCCGTCGCTCCGCCATGAGATCAGCGGCTTTACGCAAAATGGCAGCCCGTTCCGCAGCGGGGGTTTTGCGCCATGCGGGGAAGGCGGCTTTGGCAGCGGCGATCGCCTGCTCGGCCTGGTCAATACTAATCAGCCCCAGATTCCCCACCACTTCGCTGAGTTTCGACGGATTCACCGAGGCGATCGTGGTTTCGGTCTCTACCCAAGCCCCATTGATTAACGGACGATAGGACTTACCGAGATTGGCTTGTACTTGCTGGAGCGCGTCTTTGATCACATCCCGCTTGACGGCGATCGCAAAATCAGTATCCGCAGCGGCATGAAACGGTGTCGTCGCCACGGGTTCACCGGTATCGTCAGCGGCTACCACGGGGGGAGCTAGCAATTCCTCAGCGGGACGGTTTTCCAAATTTTGCCGCAGGAAGGAACTATTGGCCGTGTTCTCCAGCAAGCGCCGAATTAGATAGGCCATGCCGGGGATGAGTTCGCCATAGGGGGAATAGACCCGCACGCGACTGCCGCGATCGACGAGAGCCTTCGCCAGCTTATCCCCCATGCCGTAGAGAACCTGCTGTTCAAAGTGGCGCTGGGGCACTTGCAACTGTTCGGCCACTGCCAAGGCATAGGCTTGGGTGCGCACATTATGGCTCCCGATCGCGGCATAGAGAACCTCATGGTTTTCTAATAACAACCGCACCAGATTTTCAAAATTGGCATCGGTCGAGGGCTTCCGGTTGTAGACCGGTTGGGGCCAATGGTGTTGTTGCGACTTAATCGTTTCCTGATCCCAATAGGCCCCTTTCACCAGGCGCACGGTGAGGGGGGTGCCCCGTTGTTTAGCCCAGAGGATGAGGCCTTGCAAATCGTGTTCACTGTCGCGCAAATAGCCCTGAATCGTTACCCCGATATCCGATCGCTGCCGGAATTCCGACTCCATCAATAACTGTTTCAAAATTGCCAGAGTCAGGTTTTTATAGGCATACTGCTCCATATCAAAGTGGATCGCCGCCCCGACTGCCTTGGCCCGTCGCAGCAATTGGCGCACCCGTTCCGTCACCTGTTGCTGGGAACCCGCCGCATCCCAGGGATTGAATTGGGAGTAAAACGCTGTCAATTTGACCGAAACTTGGACCTTGGGTAAATCTTCGCCATCGGCTTGGTCAATCTGGGGAATCGTGGGCCACGATCGTGCTGCCTCGGAAAGTTTGTCCAGTAGTAGCAGATAGGTATCCAGGTAACGCTGGGCTTCGGATTCGGTGATCACGGCTTCACCCAGGAGATCCAGCGTAAAGGCCATTTTTTCCTTGCGCAGGCGCTCGATCGTCTTAATGGCCTGCGGAATCGTTTCCCCGGCAATGTATTTGTGGGCTAGGGCTTCAACGGCAGTAGACACCGTGGTCGCCGCCAACTGTCCCGGTACCGAGTCCGGATTGGCGAAGTTGAGCAATCCCTTCAGGGCAGTGGGCAATTCGACGGATGCATCCCCCAGGTATTCCTGCAAGTGGCGGGCGATTTCAGCTTTACTGTGCAAGGCAGGCAGGCAGTCGATAAAGCGAAACAACTGCACCCGCAGGCCGGGATTACTCATGGCCCAGCCCAGCAGGCGATCGTCCCAGCGCATCTGATCGCGCATCTGGGCGAAGAAGGACCGATTTTCCTGGGTTGCCGCCAGTAGGTGGCGGGCGATTTCTTGGGTTTTGGCTTCGTAGGGACTACCGACAACTTGAGCGACCACGGCGTATGAACTCCATTTCCGAGCAATTCCTACTCCCCATTGTCAGGCTTAAGGGACCCCTGCACGGTTGCCCAGGGGGGAAGCCAGAACTTCTTGACGAGAAGGGAATACCCGTATTTCTTCTTAAAGGTCAGACTTTCATGACGATGATCATCGTTAAAATGCGTAAAATTACGGACAAAAGCTTAATACTTCTTATTTTTAGCCAAACAAATTTGTCCTGCTAACTAAAACTTTAAAATAAGCGAATATTTATGGACAAAAATTCATATTTTCCGGAACATCTCTTGACATCTAGAGGCCCAGTAGTGTTTATACTAATTTGAGTAAATCATGTTTGATGATGGTAGCTAATTAGCACATCTGTTTTCCAATTTGGAAAATATAGGAATCTGAAGGGTCCCTTCTCACCTAATTTTGAGTAACAGCCTTTTTCACCTTAGTGAAGGACAGACAAGGTGCGCCAGCGCCCTGTCTATCGAACTCTAGTGTCTTTCAATAGCTTGAGAAATGCTGTATTTCTTCCTAACTTGGGAGAATTGAATAGGTCAATTTTTCCATTTGGTCAAGTCGCTGTATTGTGGATTAATCAACCTATCAATGCAGATTTTGTATCGATTGTATTTTGTATTGATTGCACATTCTACTAACCTGAATATGTCTTGGGATTTAGATGTGGCAATTCTGCATCAATGCCGATCGATCAATTCAGGCATTTGACTTTGGTTTTTGCGATCAGCGATCGCCGTAAATGCTTTGGAGCTAAGAGAACCATGCTAACGGTTAATTTCATCGGCACTGAAGGCACGGATGTGTTTTTCGGTACGTCCTTTAACGATAATGCGGTGGGCGGTCCAGCCCCGGATCAGCTAGCGGGTGGATTAGGTAGCGATAGCCTGTTTGGTGACGGGGGCAACGATATTCTGATCGGTGGGGAAGACAATGACTTCCTCTATGGTGGCTTTGGCGATGATTTGCTGATTGGCGGGCCGGGTGCCAACTTCTTTGAAGGTGGTTTTGGTCGCGATCTGTTTGTCGTTGGTGAGGGCAGTGAACCCGGTACGGTTGGTTCCCCCACGGCAGACACGGCGGATTTCATTGGGGACTTTACCCCTGGCGAAGATCGGATTGTTTTGCCGGAGGGGTTAGATTTTGATGCGGTTGACATTGTGCAACTCGACAACGGTAATACGGCCATTCGCGATCGCGCCTCCGGTAATTTTCTGGTCGTGCTCCAGGGCGAGGTTCCGCTCGGTGCGAATGATTTCTTAGCCCCGGATGAAGTCTTTACCTTTAGGGCTGAAGGCATTGCGGGTCCCACCGGCCCCACCGGCCCTCAAGGTGAAATCGGTCCCACGGGTCCTACCGGTCCCTTTGGCCCCACGGGTCCTAGCGGTCCCATCGGTCCGATCGGCCCTCAAGGCCCCACCGGTCCTACCGGTCCTGCCGGTCCCCAAGGCCCTGCCGGTCCCCAAGGTCCTGCCGGTACCTCTGATGAAGGGATCTATCACGGGTTCTATCGCTAGTCATCGGATATATGAAGGACGTCTTCTTAATGCGGATCGGGATTTTCCTATGTGGGAGCAACGCAAGTAATGGTAACTGTTGACTTTATTGGAACAGACGGCAGTAATGCCCTGTTCGGGGCACTCTCGCTGGTGGCTGTTGGCGGGCCAGGGTCGGATCAACTGGTGGGTGGAGTCGGTAACGATAGCCTGTTTGGCGACGGGGGCGGCGATATTCTGGTGGGGGGGGAAGGGAACGATTCCCTCAATGGTGGCTTTGGTGATGATCTGCTGATTGGCGGGCCGGGTGCCGACTTCTTTGAAGGCAGTTTTGGTCGCGATCTGTTTGTCATTGGGGAAGGCAATGAGCCGGGTACCGTGGGCGCACCAACGGCGGATGCCGCTGATTTCATTGGGGACTTTACCCCCGGTGAAGATCAGATTGTGTTGCCCGAAGGCATTGATTTTAGTGCCGTTGATATTGAGCAGAGTGATGGCAATACCGTCATTCGCGATCGCGCTTCGGGTAACTTCCTGGCGGTACTCCGGGGTAGTATCAACCTGGGGGCTAGTGATTTTGTCGATCCAGCGGCTAACCAGGTGTTTACCTTTAGGGCAGAGGCCGTCGGGGGACCAACGGGACCCGAAGGTCCCCCGGGTCCCCCGGGTCCCGAAGGCCCAACGGGTCCGATCGGCTTGCTAGGTCCTGAAGGTCCTCCGGGTGCGGAAGGTCCCCCGGGTCCCGAAGGCTCGACGGGTCCCCAAGGCCCGCAAGGCCCGCAAGGCCCTCCTGGTGCGGAAGGCCCACCGGCACCCCCGCCCCCGCCCCCTTGTAGAAAGTGAGGCTTGTACTTAGCACTCAGTAGGGTTCCTGGGAGCTAGGAAGCTCCCGAGAATGCCTTTATGCATCTGCATATAGTACTGAATATAGTACTGAAGCGAGGTAAGGATGATTGAATTTCGAGGCACGGAGGGAAGTGACATCTTCCCTGGCGATGTGTTAAGCAATTTTGGCATTGGCAATTTTAATATTGCCCCCGCTTTCCTGATCCAGGGCCTATCCGGCAACGATATTCTCATCGGTGGGGCTGGCCCCGACCAGCTAGAGGGGGGCGATGGCGATGATATTCTCATCGGTGGGCTGGGTGCCGATACCTTCATTGGTGGGGTTGGCCAGGACATTTTCGCGATCGGGGAAGGCCCTGATCCCAATACCAAAGGTAGCCCCAACCTGGCAGAAGTTGACGTGATCATTGACTTCAATCCTACGCAAGATCAAATCGCATTGCCCAAGGAAATTGACATTAGTGCGGTTGAAATCCTTCGGGGTGATGGTTACACCGCCATTAAAGATGCAACGACCGGTAACTTCTTGGCGGTATTACCCGATTCCGAACAAGGCCCAGTTAACTTAACCCCAGAGAGCTTCCTGCTTCCAGGCGAAGACTTGCAGTTGCGCTTTAATGCGCTCACTGGCCCTACCGGCCCCCAAGGCGAGATCGGCCCCACCGGTCCCCAAGGTCTGCCAGGATTGATCGGCCCCACCGGACCGACGGGACCACAAGGGATTGAAGGACCACCGGGTCCATCCGGCGAGGGAATTCCTGGACCGACCGGACCAATGGGACCACAAGGGAT
>JBBILC010000101.1:7645-20847 GCA_037445115.1 Coleofasciculaceae cyanobacterium bin_20 | reverse complement strand
ACGATTAGAGGCTATTTTTTAACACATTTCCTATCATTCAACACTTCTGGGCTAATACCCTATGTCAAGACCAATGATCAACGTACCCATATTGATAGCAGCCAACATTCAAATGCCAGCGCTAGTAAACACTTCAAAAATTATCAAAAATAAAATATGTACAACTTAAAAGTTGTCATTATTGGTGCGGGCATTGGTGGGTTAACAACTGGCATTGCCCTCCGGCGGCTGGGCTATCAGGTCGAGGTCTACGATAAGGCCAGCGAACTACGGCCAGCGGGTGCAGGCATTTCCCTGTGGTCAAATGGGGTGAAAGTCCTGAATTACCTCGGCTTAGGGGCGGCGATCGCCCGGATAGGGGGGCAGATGGATCGGATGGAATACCGTTCCCATCAGGATGAATGTTTGAGCGCGATCGACCTTGCTCCCTTAGTCCAACAGGTTGGCCAACGTCCCTATCCCGTATCGCGCACGGAACTCCAGCACCTTCTCCTAGAGGCTTTTGGCGTTGAGGCGGTGCATCTGCAATCGCAATGCATTGCTGTTGAGCAAGATGAGGCGGGGGTAACAGCGATCTTTGCCGGGGGCGATCGGGTGACTGCCGATGTGCTCATTGCCGCTGATGGGATTCATTCGGTTTTACGCGACTATGTGGTGGGCAAGCCGGTTACCCCGCGTTATGCCGGTTACGTAAATTGGAATGGGTTAGTTGCCGGTAGCCCTGCGCTGGGAGATGCCCATACCTGGGTCTTGTACGTGGGCGAGGGCAAACGCGCCGCCATGATGCCCGTGGGCGGCGATCGCTTCTACTACTTTTTTGGCGCACCAATGCCTCAGGGCACTACCTTAGAGCCGCCTCAACGGCAAGCCGAACTTGCCCATGTGTTTGCGGGGTGGCCCAATCCCGTGCGCGAGCTGATCGATCGCCTTGATCCTTGGCAAATCAATCGCCTAGAGATTCACGATCTTGATCCCCTACCCCAGTGGGTGCGAGGTCGGGTGGCCCTGTTAGGGGATGCGGCCCACGCATCTACGCCGACCTTAGGCCAGGGCGGTTGTCAGGCAATGGAAGATGCGATAATCCTGTCTCATTACCTGGTCACCACCAACCTGGGGGTGGCGGATGCCCTCCAGCGCTATCAGGCAGACCGCCAGGAACGCACCGCAGCCCTAGTCCTCAAAGCCCGCAAGCGGGCCGATGTTATCTATGGCAAAGATCCGGCAGTTACCCGCCACTGGTACGACGCCCTACGGCAAGAACCCGCCAGCGAAGTCATCCAGGCCCTTGCCCGTGTTATTCTTGCGGGTCCCTTTCACTAACCCCATCCCCGTCCCTTGTCTGCGTCTCTCGCTCAACAACCGTTAGCAACAGGTATTTAAAATCAGCCTATGTTAGTTACCAAACAACCCGTATTCCGTCGCTTTTGGTATCCCGTGATTCCTGTTGCGGCGCTGCAAGGGGGACCGCAATCATTTATCCTACTCGGACAGCCACTGGTGGTATGGTTGGATGCGGCAGGAAACCCCTGTGCTGCCGAGGATCGTTGTTGCCACCGTTCCGCCCAACTCTCCCTGGGGAAGGTGGATGGGGGAAATATCACCTGTCCCTATCATGGTTGGCAGTTTAACGGTCAGGGAACCTGCGTGAAGGTCCCCCAGAAGGGGTGTACGATCGCGCCCAGTTATCGCGTGCGGGCCTATGCTTGCACCGAACGCTATGGCTATGCCTGGGTTTGTTTAGCGGATGAGCCATTAGTGGGGATTCCTGACATTGAAGAGACGCACAACCCAGCCTATCGCCGTATCCATGAGTTTTATGAAACCTGGCGGTGTGCTGGCCTGCGGGTCATGGAAAATGAATTTGATTTGGCCCATCCGGCCTTTGTTCACCAGGGAACCTTTGGGACTGAAGACCACACAACCCCCGATCGTATGACGTTTACGGAAACCGAATGGGGGTTACATGTGCATGGGGTTTTAGGTGTTGTCAATCCCACACTCCAACAGCAGAATTTGCAAATGGATACGGGGGAAACGGTACGCACTTTGGATATGACCTGGTTCATGCCATTTACGGTCAAACTGCGGATTGCCTATCCCAACGATCGGGTACATATTGTGGTGAATACGATGACCCCGATCGCGGATGATATGTCCCAAATGGTGCAGTTTTGTGTCCGCAACGATACGGAAGCTGATACCCCCGCTGCTGATGTCATCGCCTTCGATCGCGCTGTTACCCTGGAGGACAAGCGGATTCTGGAAAGTACGGATTTCGATGTCCCCCTGAGTCCTAATCGGGAACAACATATTTTCACCGATAAACCAGGCTTGTTGATGCGTAAGAAATTTGCGGCCATGCTCAAGGCCCACGGGGAAGTGGAACAAACCCGGGGAAGGGAATTCCCGGGTTCCGATCGTCCTCAGCCTGCGGATTGGTCCGTCAAGCAAGCCAGTTAATCCATGCTTCCGATGACAGCCCTATGACAAGCCTATGACAAGCCTATGACAGCAATGACTTCTACCCCAGCACCTGGCCCTCAGGCATATCGAGCATCTTTATTAGATTTTATTGACGATCCTTTCTACACGCCTGAAGTGGATTGTGTGCGTTTCTTCGCAGATGGACTGCTGGTCATTGACCAGGGGCGGGTTCTGGCAATGGGTCCCTATGAGGAACTGAGCGATCGCTATCCGGCAATCCCGGTTACGGCCTATCCAGGGATGTTAATCCTGCCGGGGTTTATTGATATTCATATCCATTACCCCCAAACGGAAATGATTGCCGCTTTTGGTGCACAATTGCTGGAGTGGCTAGACACCTATACCTTCCCCACGGAACGTCAATTCAAAGATAGGGCTTATGCCGAAAAAGTCGCTGATTTTTTCCTTGATGAATTGCTTCGCAATGGGACCACTACTGCCCTGGTTTTTGCTACGGTTCATCCAGAGTCGGTGGATGCCTTCTTTGCGGCGGCTGAGCGGCGGCGGCTATGTATGATCGCTGGGAAGGTGATGATGGATCGCAATGCCCCTGATTTTTTGTTAGATACGCCGGAATCGTCCTATCAAGAAACCAAGGCACTCATTGAAAAATGGCATAAAAAAGGCCGGTTGCGCTACGCCGTGACCCCTCGGTTTGCGGGAACTTCCAGCGAGGCCCAGTTGCAGATGGCGGGGCGACTCTTGCAGGAATATCCTGATGTTCACCTGCATACCCATCTTTCGGAAAATCGGGATGAGGTGGACTGGATAAAAACCCTTTTCCCCAAGTGTCGTTGCTATTTAGATGCCTACGATCGGGCGGGTTTAGTGGGTCCGCGATCGGTCTTTGCGCATGGGATTCATTTGACCCAGGCTGAATTCCAACGGCTATCGGCAGCCCAAGCCGCGATCGCCTTTTGCCCAACCTCGAACCTGTTCCTGGGTAGCGGTCTGTTTCCCCTAGAGCAAGCCAAATCGACGGCAACCCCTATCAAGGTGGGCTTTGGGACTGATATCGGGGCGGGCACCAGTTTTTCGATGTTCCAAACCGCCAATGAAGCCTATAAGGTAGCCCAACTGCGCGGTCAGAAACTCACCCCGTTCCAGGCTCTCTATTTAGCAACCTTGGGCGGTGCCCACGCCCTAGGTCTCCAGACCCAGCTTGGCAACTTCGAGGTGGGGAAGGCGGCTGACTTTATTGTGGTGGATATGCGGGCTACCCCCCTCATGGCCTTCCGGAATTCCGCCCCGACCCCCACGACGATCGCGGCCTTGGCAGAGGCTACCTTTGCCCTGATTATCCTGGGGGACGATCGGGCAATTCACGCCACGTATGTCCTGGGTGAACTGGCCTACGCAAAGTCGTCACTGGCTCAGCAGGCATTGAGGTGATCGCAAAATACCAGAATGGCCTCTGTGCTCTTGGTGTCTCCGGGGTTCCCGATCACCCCAGAGGCATGGAGGACACAGAGGCGATTGTCAAAAAAGTGGGATGTATAGCGGTAGTCACACTCATTAGGACATTTCAAAGGCTGTGATCAACAAGGGGCTTAAGCCCCTTGTTCTAATCTGAATGATGATGGCTATACAAGAAAAGTGGGATGCACCCTCAGCCATCGTGCTACGAACAAACCACTCGGAACCCAACAAAATTACCTCGGAAAGTTTCCACATTGCGATTACGGCTGATCGATCGACACTGGCGGGGATAGGCATTCCAGGCTCCCCCCCGCAGCACCCGGTAGTGGGGAGCTGACGCGGCAGGATCACCCCCAGTCGTTGTCCAGGCTTCGCCCTGGGTCGGCGCATTCCCATAATTGGGATGCCAATGATCCAGGCACCACTCCCTGACATTGCCGTGCATATCGTAGAGGCCGAAGGCATTGGGCGGGTAACTCCCGACGGGGGTGGTTTGGGTGCAGCATTGGCCCCGTAGTCCTGGATCGTAGCTAAAGGCTCCGCAACAGTTGGCCAGCTTGGTGGTTATCTGCTCCCCGAAGTGGAAGGGGGTGACGGTCCCGGCCCGACAGGCATATTCCCATTCGGCCTCGCTGGGTAATCGGTACAAGCGTCCCGTTTTGGCCGCGAGCTGCTGACAAAAGGCGACGGCTTCTAGCCAGGATACGGTTTCGATCGGGTGATCGGGATGGCGGAACCAGGCCGGATTCTGGGGCATGAGGGCTTTCCACTGGGCCTGGGTAATGGGGAAGCGCCCCATGAAAAAGGCTGGGAGGGTCACCCAGTGGGCGGGCTGGGCCTCGGCGTCACTACTCGTGGCCGTGGTTGCCCCCATAAGAAAGCGGCCCCCAGGGATCTCGACCATCTCCAACTCAACCCCAGGTGCTAATGTCTCCCGAAAGAACCGAGCCTGGCGTAATTGCCGTGCGCGAACCTGCCCCTGGGCATCCACGGTAATGACTTCAAATTCCGATCGCTGTAGCCATTGGTAAGTCCCGGCTAGAGCGGAGGTTGGCTTCGGCAGGGTCAGGGTGGCGATCGGTTGGGGCACGATCGCGGGAGGACCGACCGTTGCCATCGGGGTGGGTTGCGATCGGCCACTGACCTGCTTCAGACTCAGGGCTACGGCAGGTTGTACCAAGTCCTGTAACACAGCTTCCGCCGTGGCATAACGGTACTTAATGGGTTTTGCGATCAAACGATCGAGGACTTGGGCCAGCGCCTCACTCACAGGATTACCCTGGAGGGCATCCCGCCAAATCCAGGTGGCATCCCCATAGGAATAGAGATCCAGGGGATTGGGACACCCCGTCAGGAGGGTAATGCTGGTAACCCCCAGACTATAGAGATCGCTGGCGAAACAGGCTTTGCCACTTTCCTGTTCCGGGGCACTGTAGCCCAGACTATAAATCTTAGTTCCGGTGGCACGCGGTAGCCCCTGGGCCATCCCCGCCGCCCCAAAGTCCACCAGCACCCAGTCCGTGGGCCGTGATCGGGAGCTGGGGGGGATTGCCCCGCCGCGCCAGATCAGGTTATCGGGCTTGATGTCGCGGTGAATCACCTGGTGGGCATGGACAAACTGAAGGACGGGCAACAGACTTTGTAAGAGCGATCGCACTTGGGCTTCCGTAAACACGCCCTGCTGCCGCAGGTGTTGGGTGAGGGTTTGCCCAGCCATGAATTCCTGTACCAAATAGGAATGGCCATCCTGAGTAAAGTAGGCCAACAGGGCGGGAATTTGGGGATGGGTGCCCAAGAGTTCCAAGCGTTGGGCTTCCTGGTGAAAGAGTTGCACCGCTTTGGGGAAGGTCCCCTGGGTTGGATGGGTTAAGTAAAGTTGCTTAATGACACAGGTAGGCCGAGAGGGCTTATGTTCGTCGATCGCCCGGAAGGTGCGGCCAAACCCGCCCTGCCCAATCGCTGCTACGGCTCGATAGCGATCGGACAGCAATAACCGAGCACCGCAGTGCATACAAAAGCGGGCATTCCCATCCGGAAGGTGGGGGTGGTGGCAGTCAGGATTGAGACAGTAGCCCATAGAGCGGTAATCCCTAACCGCTTTAGTGGGCATTCTAGAACGTCAGGCCGTTATTTAAGCTTAATAAAATTGGGAATTCTGGATTTTGGGATTGGGCGACTCCCATAGGACCGAGGATAGACTTGCTCAGGCCAACGCCGCTCGCACGGGCCAAGCGTAGGTAAAAGAGACCTATCCGCTGGGAAAATATTTCTATTTCTATGATGAACAGATTTTACAGGTGCCCAATTACGGCATTTTCGAGCCAGTGACGGGAGAGTTAGAACTCTATCAGCTCCAGGAAACCGGCCAGTATCCATTAGCGTCCGCCAATGCGGACGGGCGTTTCTGGATTGCGGAAATGGGGTTGTACCTGGGGATATGGCAGGGGACACGCAAGAACTGTCCCAGCAACTGGCTGCGTTGGTGGGACGAGCAGGGCAATGCTGCACTGATTCCGCCTCATGTTATTACGCATAACCTAACCTCAACTGTTTGCCTGCAAGGCATCCCCGCGTCTTGAGCGCGGGGGAGGATAACAAAAGTCTGTCTCCTAAGCAGCGGGTGCCAAGGAGGCGAGAGGATCAGGAATGGTTTCCGAAGGGGCTTGAAATTCCCCCGTCAGAACATACTCCAGACGTAACTTGAGCCAGATAATGAACTGCTCATTTCTAGAGACGATCGCGGCAGCGGGTTGGGGGCATTTTGCCTTAACGGCGGCCAAGTCCGGAGCCTCCAGAAAAGCCGGTTGCTTAATCAGCCAAAAGTCAATTTCCTTTTCCTGTTCGTGGTAATGACGCGTCCGTTCACGCAGGACCTCATCCATCGGCTCCTCCTCAGTGAGGAATTTTTGGCTGGCAAGGATGTAATAGTAGGTTTGCATAATGTTTTGGGGCAGGATCAATCAGGATGGGCGGGTTCCCTGGAGCGGCTCAGCCGCCCAAAGGGGTGATGACCCTGTTTGTGGCGGGCATACCCCTGGCAAATCGCCCAACTGATCACTATAGAGGCTTGCCTGTCCCCTTGTCTAAACGTTTAAGTGAAACTCCGTAAAACATTACCAGATTCACCCCCGGCCCACCTTCGTGAACTGGACCATCCCGACCGCCTTAGCGATTACGCAGTTCGGTTTCCAGCTTATCCAGGTACTCCTTCGCAAAGATCACTAGATGGCCACTATAGGCTTTGCCGCTAGCGGGTTGGGCAATTTCCAGCCAGTAGCCAAAGCGATTACCCGATCGAATTTCACCATTGAGGGCCATTTGTAGGGGCGTTTGGCGATCGCGGGCTTCCCGGACATCATAGGGCGTGGGATAGCTGAAGACCGGTTCCGCCTGGGCGTAGTCCTGGTAAATATCGAGACCATAGATCGCCCGCAGGGATTCCTCAAAACGGTTACGGTTAACGCCGTTGACCATATCGAAAAGTTGGATGCGTTCTGTACGGATAATGCCCCTGGAATCCACTGGCGCAACCCGACCGGGGGGAAAGACGGAGGCTTGAAAGACAAATCGCTGGGCTGGCGTATTGCTCTTGCGGACAAGGAGCTTTTCACCACTGGCCGGACGCAGGGTAGGATGGGCTTGAATCCAGGCTTCCACCTCTTCGTTCAGTTGACCCGGTAGGGCATGAGTCGCAGGTCCCGTGACAGCTAGCAGGGCTAAACTGGCACACAATGACAGGCCCCAACCATTGGATAAACGTTTCATCGCCATACTCTCCTCACAAATGCGGCAGCAGGATGCAGCAGTCGCTCCTAGTATCGGCTATTTTCCCCCAGACTGCCCAGATCCAGCGGCAAATTTTTGACCCGGCAAACTATCCAGGGCCAGACACGCTCTAGCGCCCCGATTGATCAGCGGGGAAAAAGCGGCGCGATACCCAGCCCAGTACACCGCTCAAAATCGCCCCGCCCATAAGAATCCCGATCGCGGGGGTGAACACGGGTTCCCACAGACGCAGCCAGAGGTCTAACCCTAGGGGAACATCCAGCGATCGCCCCATTACCGCGACCACCAACCAGCAAAAACTAAAAAACACGAAGCCTGTATTGGCCACCAAGAGCCAGTTTAAGCCGTTTAAGAATTTTTCCTTCATGGCGATTTTCCTGCGGAGACGCTGCGCGAACGGTGGCCTGGGGGATCTCAGCGTTTACTCAAAAATCCAGCGTTGGACCCGCTGGAGACTGGGCCAATCCGGCTTGCGCTGTAACCCATCCGCAAAATTGGCCTGCACCTCCTCCCGTAACTCCGCCACTACACCGACGACCTGCTGAGCCAACTCCACATGGGGACGCACCCCCTTTTGGCCGCTGTCCAGCATCGCGATCGCTAGGTTGATCCGCGCCTGGGGATCTTCCGGGTTGAGCTTCACAGCCTTTTGGGCTGCCTTATAGGCCAACTTGGGTTGATTATTGAGCAGATACAGCCACGCCAAGCAGGTCCAAGCGGGGCTGCTCTTGGTCGCCCGATCGCAAATATCCCGGAAGACCGGAATGAGCGTAGCCGGTGACTCGCCCTCACGATACCGTTGGAGGGCTTGGTCAAACACGGTGTCAACCGGCAGAGTTTCCGAGGCGGGGGTTGCTAGGGTTTCAGAAGATTCAGTCGTCATTGCTTAAGCGGAAAAGGACTTACCACAGCCACAGGTTTGGGTCGCGTTCGGATTGGTAAACTGGAAGCCACCACCAATCAGAGCGTCGCTGTAATCCAGCACCATACCATAGATATAGAGCAGACTGCGTTTATCACAAACGACCTTAAAGGCCCCGTAATCCGACACATCGTCGTCGGGTTGGATGGTGTCTGGATCGGCAAAGTCCATCATGTAGGACATTCCCGAACAGCCACCCTGGCGCACCCCGACCCGCAAACATAGCGCCTTACCTTGCTTCTCCTGGAGCGAGCGTAGCTGTTGGAGAGCCGCCTCTGTCAATTGAATCGACTGGGACCGAGATTCCGTGGCCTGAGGCATGGGTTCATTAACCTCCATCACTTGTTAATATTGAAAACCTGCAACCCGTCTACCCAAGACAAATTGCACACTTGAGTCCATTCTAGGGTAAACAACCCCAGCCATTGATGTGCCTGTCTCTCCGGCCACCGACAATTCTGTCGTCAAACCGCCTGTCAACCTACCCCAGACGGCTCTGGTGTCTAGTGGAACCCAAGCGGGCAAAGTTGAGCGTTCCCAAGCATTTCCCTTTAAAGTGAAAATAGTATCTATGCCATTTCCCTAGGGGTATGGAATTCCAGCTTTGTGCAGCAGAAGTCAACCCAGACGACATCCCAGGCTGTCAGTAAACTGATCGCCAGCGATCGCCAGAAACGCTAGACTGCCAGGGACCTGGAGCGGAATGACACTGTTGGAACTTCTGTGAAAGAGAACACCGAATTATGACCACCCTGAACCGCACAACTTGTCGCCGTTTACGGCAATTACCTCAATTGACGAGTGTTTGGGAGGGCGATCGCCGTGTTTTGCCCAATGGGATGAGTACGCGGGATGGGGATGCGGCAGGCGAGTGTATCCTTTGGGTAGACGGTTCCGAGGGCGTGGTGCGGGCGATGGATGTGGTGGCCCCGGAGGTGGGGCATGAGGCGGTGGTGCGGACACTGCTGCGGGCAATGGAGCATCCCCATAGTTTTACAAAACCGGCGCGGCCCCGGAAGATTGTGGTGCGCGATCGTGAACTCCAGTTTTTGCTACGGGGGATACTCCAGAACTTAGATATTGTCGTCGATTATGAACCGACTCTGCCCGTGATCGACGAGCTGCTGCGGGGGTTTGAAGAATTTTCGAGCAACCGCCCGCCCCAACTCCCCCCCCAATTTGCGGCTCTGCTTAACCGGATTGCCGCAACGATTTGGGAGGATGCGCCGTGGGATTATCTGCAAGAGCAACAGATCATTGCGATTACGGTGCCTCCCGTCGGGGGGGCGGAGACAGGGCCGGGTGAGCACCGGGGGACGACGGAGCCAGAAACACTCTATGTGTCGATCATGGGGATGCTGGGGATGGAGTATGGGCTGTTGTTGTATCGATCGCTCGAATCGCTCAAGCAATTTCGCGCCTCGGCCATGCAACCGCACTCCTTGGAGGTGATGGAGGAGGCGTTTCTGCAACAGGATTGCTTGTTTGTGACCTATGAGGCCAGCGAGGAGGAGGCAGATGAGGGTATGGATTTGGCAACACTGGACCCGGAGGTGATTCAACCCAACTTTGGGAACATTCATCCGTTAGAGGGGATTCGCCCGGTGCTCTACACAGAGGAGGCGATCACGGTTCTGCTGGCGCTGGAGGGGTTGCATCGGTTCATCCAGAAGCACGCCCGGAAGCTACAACATCAGGAGTTTCCTGCCCTGAGCAGCCGTTTCCAGATCCCCGTGCCGGTGGCCACTGAGCTACAACTGGCCTCGAAGCGTTCAACGGAGACCTCGCCGAAGCCGAGCCAGCCGCCGACTCGCCCCACTGTCACCGTCAAGGTCGAAACATTGCCAGATCTGGCGGCTGAACTGCTGGGGCCAGAAACTGAAAGCGAGATGCCGATCCTACGCAATAACCTGTTACCGGAAAAATGCCTCGTGAGTATTGGGATGTTGCCGTGGACTCATGTGCGGGTGGTGCGGGAACGGGCGGAGTATTATCAAAAACCGGAGCGGACGTTCCCGGAAAAGGGGCAGGGGTTGCCGATCGTCCTCGTGCAGACCAGTCGGGCGAAGGCGAAACAATTACTGCAGCAGATTGCTGAGGCAGGGGGCTTGGCGGCAATTTGCTTTAATCCAGGGGAAGATCCGTTTGGGGAGGAACAGTTTGATCTGGGGATTCTCCAACTGGCTAATCAGCAGTTGCAGTTATTTGGGGAATACCTTGCCCATGATCCGATCCACCGCAATGCCCGCAAGAAATGGGATCAACGGTGTCGATCGACGCAAGGTTATTGTGGCCTAGTGGTGGCGATGGGGATCTCGGTAGCGCGGGAAAACCCTCAAGCGGAACATATGCTGGGGCTATACGAGGTACCTTTTCTCACCCCCGATGAACTGGGCCTCGGTCCCCTCCAATTACAACCACCGTTCCTCCCCGATTGGGTTTGGGAAGATTGGGAAGAGGAGTAGGGTGGGGGGATTTTAGATTTTAGATTTTAGATTTGGGGTGCTTGTCTGGGTGAAGCGGTTGGATGGCGCTTCTCTGGCTGGCTAGCTGCTACAATTTGTAACGAAATGTCAACTTGGGTTGGGGTTTAACACAGGATGCGGGTGGCGATCGTTGGTGCAGGTTTGGCGGGGATGGCCGCTGCCGTTGATTTAGTAGACGCTGGGCATACGGTAGACATCTTTGAAGCGCGGCCCTTTGTGGGGGGTAAGGCGGGCAGTTGGGTAGATGCCGACGGCAACCATATTGAGATGGGCCTACATGTGTTCTTCTTTAACTACGCCAACCTCTTTGCCTTGATGGAGAAGGTGGGCGCACGCCCGAATTTATTGCCTAAGGACCATACCCATACGTTTATTAACCGGGGGGGTCAGGTGGGCGAGTTGGATTTCCGGTTTCCCATCGGTGCGCCTTTCAATGGCCTCAAAGCCTTTTTCACCACCAACCAACTGTCGTGGCTGGATAAGCTGCAAAATGCGATCGCCCTAGGGACCAGTCCCATTGTGCGGGGCTTGATCGACTACGAGGGAGCCATGAAGCAAATCCGTGCCCTCGATCGCATCAGCTTTGCCGATTGGTTTCGCCGTCATGGCGGGTCTAATAGCAGTCTGAAACGGATGTGGAATCCCATTGCGCTGGCCCTGGGGTTTATCGACACGGAAAACATCTCGGCCCGCTGTATGCTCACCATTTTTCAGATGTTTGCCGCGAAGACCGAAGCCTCCAAACTGAATATGCTCAAGGGGTCACCAGACACGTACTTGCACCAACCGATCGTGAATTATCTCCAGGAACGGGGGGCGCAAATCCATACCCGGCGGGGCACGCGGGAAATTTTATTCACGGAAGACAATGGCCAAACCCATGTGACGGGACTAGTGGTAGCCAAGGGTGAGGCAACGGAAACCATTACGGCGGATACCTATCTGTGTGCGTGTGACGTGCCGGGGATTCAACGGCTCCTGCCCACAGCTTGGCGCAAATGGCCAGAGTTTGACAATATTTACAAACTAGAGGCGGTGCCGGTGGCGACGGTGCAACTACGCTTTGATGGTTGGGTGACGGAACTCAATGATCGGGCTAAACAAAAGCAACTCCAAGAAGCTGCGGGAATTGACAACCTCCTGTATTCTGCCGATGCGGATTTTTCCTGTTTCTCGGATCTAGCCCTGTCGAGTCCGGCTGATTATTACCGGGAAGGACAAGGCTCGTTAATTCAACTGGTGTTAACGCCGGGAGATCAATTTGTGGGCATGGCCAATGACGCGATCGCCCAGTACGCCCTGAAACAAATCCACGACCTGTTCCCCTCCGCCCGCGAGTTAAACATGACCTGGTATAACGTGGTTAAGCTCGCCCAATCCCTCTACCGGGAAGCCCCTGGCATGGACCCCTACCGTCCCGACCAAAAAACACCCATTCCTAACTTTTTCCTGGCGGGCAGTTACACACAGCAGGACTACATCGATAGCATGGAAGGAGCAACCATTTCCGGGCGACGCGCGGCCCAAGCAATTTTGGAGACCCTATGACCGATTGGCTAGAGCATAGTGTGCAAATTGAAGTGGACACGCCGATCGAGGTCGTTTGGGGACTGTGGTCGGACCTAGAGCAGATGCCCCGCTGGATGAAGTGGATCGAGTCGGTGCATATCCTGGAAGAAACGCCGGAACTCTCCCAGTGGAAGTTAGCCTCCGGTGGCTTTGAGTTTAGCTGGCTGTCGCGGGTGCTGAAACTGGTGCCCAACCAGATTATTCAGTGGGAGTCGGTGGATGGGTTGCCGAATCGGGGGGCCGTGCGGTTCTACGATCGCAAGGGTAGCAGCATCGTCAAGCTCAGCATTGCCTACGCCATCCCTGGTATCCTGGGTCAACTCATGGATCGGTTGTTCCTCGGTCGCATTGTGGAGTCTACCCTCCAGGCCGATCTAGAGCGCTTTCGAGACTACGCGATCGCCCACACCGAAACACCCCCCAGTTCCAACTAGTCGCTTAACGTTGTCGCTTAACGTTTGTAGTCCAGGCTTTAGCCTGCAACGACTGAAGTCGTGACTACGAACGCTGCATCCCATAACGCTTGTAGTCCAGGC
>JBBILC010000101.1:0-7545 GCA_037445115.1 Coleofasciculaceae cyanobacterium bin_20 | reverse complement strand
AGTCGTGACTACGAACGCTGCATCCCATAACGCTTGTAGTCCAGGCTTTAGCCTGAAACGACTGAAGTCGTGACTACGAACGCTGCATCCCATAACGCTTGTAGTCCAGGCTTTAGCCTGAAACGACTGAAGTCGTGACTACGAACGCTGATCTGGGCTTAGGTAGGATTATTGATTAGTTTTCCGGTTGCCGTAACTGTTGCATTAACCAATTGGCAGCGGCGGTATTGGTTTCAGTCGTTAGACGTTCAAGGGTTTGTTCCAGGAGGGCGATCGGCAAGTCGGCTAACACTTGGGAGTGGGCGATCGCCGCGTAATGTCCCTCCGCCGTTAACCCAAAGGCAAACACCCGCAGTCCTTTGACATCAATCACCCAGTATTCAGGAATGCCTAAGCTGGCGTAGAGTTGCTTTTGTTCATCCAGGTCAAGGCTGAGGGTGGTGTCGGCAATTTCCCCCACCAAGTCGGGTAAACGGTGGTGGCGTAGATCAATGCGGCGGGGTTCACCAGGTTGCCATTTGGGAATATTGTCGCCTTTGTACAGCACGAGATCAGGAGCGCAGGCGTGGGTATCAGGGTGCTCAATGAGACAGCGGCCATAGGACTGCAAGACCACCTCCGGGTGGAGGAACGCCCACCCAAAGAAAATGGCTGTCATCAAATCACTGAACGAGGCATGATTGGGTCCTTCTTTGCCCATATCGACCCACAACCACCCGCGATGAAAGGAGAGTTTGCGCCAGTCCATGTCCGGGTTGTCCCGAATCGCCACGTAGTCTGACCAGGTGGCATCGTGGCGCTGGCAAAGCGGAAAGGTTGGCTTTTCTAGGGAGAGCGTCATCGTTCGCAGGGCATCTTTCGCAGGAGAATCGTTACCCAAAGCTGCTGGAAGCAAGGACATGCCTATTTTAACGAACCCCTTGACTGACCTGCCTTGACTGACATCTGGCTATCAACTGAAGCCTATCGTAACTGTTGCATTAGCCAATTAGCGGCGGCGGTATTGGTTTCAGTCGTTAGACGTTCAAGGGTTTGTTCCAGGAGGGCGATCGGCAAGTCGGCTAACACTTGGGAGTGGGCGATCGCCGCGTAATGTCCCTCCGCCGTTAACCCAAAGGCAAACACCCGCAGTCCTTTGACATCAATCACCCAGTATTCAGGAATGCCTAAGCTGGCGTAGAGTTGCTTTTGTTCATCCAGGTCAAGGCTGAGGGTGGTGTCGGCAATTTCCCCCACCAAGTCGGGTAAACGGTGGTGGCGTAGATCAATGCGGCGGGGTTCACCAGGTTGCCATTTGGGAATATTGTCGCCTTTGTACAGCACGAGATCAGGAGCGCAGGCGTGGGTATCAGGGTGCTCAATGAGACAGCGGCCATAGGACTGCAAGACCACCTCCGGGTGGAGGAACGCCCACCCAAAGAAAATGGCTGTCATCAAATCACTGAACGAGGCATGATTGGGTCCTTCTTTGCCCATATCGACCCACAACCACCCGCGATGAAAGGAGAGTTTGCGCCAGTCCATGTCCGGGTTGTCCCGAATCGCCACGTAGTCTGACCAGGTGGCATCGTGGCGCTGGCGGCTGGGTGGGATGGGCTTGGCAAGGGAGAGAGGCATCGTTTGTATGGCATCTCTACAGGAGAAGGGTGGCCGGGGGATCAGGGGCTGGTGATCGGGTACTCAGCGGTGACGGACGATCGCGCACCGTTACCGACCTAGATAGCCTTGGGACCGACGACCATTTGCAGGATCATGGACTCGCCCCCGGCTTGGTGATAGCGATCGGCCCACTGGCGTAACACCTCATCCAACTCCTCTAAGGCTTGATCAATACGATCGGCAGGAATGTCCAATTCCTCCAAAATCCGCATAACGCGAGGTTGGCGATCGGCCCAGTCACGCATCAAGCTAAAATAGCGGGCCGTTTCCTCAATCATGATATAGGTGCGCTCCTCCTCCTCCTCCGGCGAGTAGGTGCAACGGACGAGGGCGTAGTAGGGCATCCCCCAAGGCGAGTCTACCCGCAACACGGTCCCCGAATAGAGCAAACGCCGCTTAATATGTTCTGCTAGGGCTTCACTCAGGGGCATCCGCTGATCGATGGGCAGATCCTCCTGGGAGCGCGTGTGCAGGAATTCAATCAGATCAATAAATTGGAAAGAGGTAATCAGTTGGGCATCGGGCAAATGGGGCGGTAGCTTTTGCTCGATTTGCCGCTTTTCCTCCGATGTAAGACTGGTGCCAGGAACCCGCGATCGGCCCGGTTGCCAGGGATACTGCTCCAACCAAACATAGGGGAACTGGATTAAATAGCGTGGCTCCTGGGAACCCAGCATCTTGAGCAACTTGCCCTTGGCGAGGGCGTCCCGCATTTCCTCAACAATGACTTTGACCCGCTTTGGCTCAATGTGGTGCAGGTGGCCCGTCATCCGCAGGTTTTCGTCCTGCTCCAGATAGGTCATATAAATGGCACACTTAGCCGCCGTCGCCGCCGCATCCAGGAAGGCTCCATGCCGATGTCCGCCCGTGCGCATGGCGCTAAAAGCCAAATACAGCAGGATCTGATCCATTGCGCTGGGGCTAAGGCGTCTAATCAGATCAACGTCTCTACTAGTCATAGTCGTTGGAGTACTTGCAGTGGGGATCATAGTTGCTGCCAACTGAAGGGATGAATCGCGACCGGATACCAGCGTATTAGCAAACCGGATTGATCGTTAAGCTCAATCCTCCCTCAAGCCTCCTAGCGTTAAACCTTGCATCAATGGCCAACTCGGTTGCCATGAACCGTAGCGAATTGTTCGGATAGGCCAGGAGGTAACAGTTGCTAGCATTCTGATGCACCCTCTTCATTGATTATATGGGAGAAATGGGATAGGTTGTCAGGATTTACGGCAAACGGGCGCGATCGGGACACCGGTATAAAACTCGTCAGCTCCCCCGTGCCATCACCGACAGAGGCTGGTCTCAAGGCACACCCGCTGGAATGCGGGCAATGAAGTCTGGCGATCGGCGGTAGCGCCTGCGGGCGGCAGCGATCGGTTGGCTCCATTAGCTTAGACAAGTGTACTGACTAGATTGGACTTTAGCACTGAAGATGTGGAAAAAATGTGGAGACACCCTGGGGAACGAGTAATTTTTTCGACAGTATGCTTGAGGCATACCCGTGTTCGCAGATCGCTGGACACTTATAATGCGCACTGACATGAATTCGATCAACTTGGGAGATACGCTTAACCAACATTACTTTTGGGATGCTTGCGGGATTCTTTACCCTTAGCTCATCTAGTATTATTTGATGCCATTAATCAAATAACGAGCCTAACCCAAAACGGTCAGTTGCTGGTGGGGAGTTATGGCAGCTATCGGGCGTGGGCCAACCATGTTCGGCGCACGCAGCTTTGTCTAACGACCACTACCGCGATGATCAAAACTATTCCGGTATTCTGGTTGTAAAGCTTCTATTTGCGCGGAATTAAGGGGGCTGTTTAGGTGCTCAAATGCCGGAGCAGAGAGATTAGGCATGGGTGAAACAATGGCCAGGTTGGTCATCAGTAAAGCGGTGTAGATTGTCATGGGAAATCTGCGCCAAAATATCTAGACACAGATACTGGAAGTAAGGGGCGGCGTCAGGAAAGTTGGGACAACTTTTGCGAATTTTCTGGATCTAACCGCCCAGAGTAGGGGGTGCCGACGGGGACCAGCAGGCGTTAGCGGCAGGTGGATGATGTGTTGGCGTTGCCCCTAGAGACGGTTCCCCACCGATGAACTTGGGGGGGGCCTGGAATTGACATTTGCCAAACTCACGCTAGTCTGGTGAAGGAGCCGCAAGATGCCGTTAAAAAGCGCGAATGAAGTTCTGGATCGCTAGTTTTGTGCTGCTGTTTGGGTTAGCTGAGCTATACCAGTGGGTGCAGCATTTTACGTTCCCCTTACCCGTGTTTATCCTAGGGGGGGTGTTCTTGGCGATCGTGTCTAACCATGACAAGCGGGTGGGATTTCCGGGACAACGGCCCCTGTCAGGAACTGCCTTCCGGGGAATGCCCCCAGTCGAGTTGGCCCAACCCGTATCAACAGTCGTCGGCGCATCTGATATGTCCCCCGCCCCTGGGTCGCGATCGTCCAACTCTCCCTTTGATCAATACGTGGCGTCAGGAAATTCGGGGGTGGCTGAGCCAGCGGACCGCCAGACAACGTCAACCCCGTCCCGCTCGATTTCGTTCACGATCGATCCCACTCAGCACTAAAAACTCAGCACTAACCAGTAATATTGGGTGCAATCCAGGCCAGACGGGTGCGACAAGCTTGGGTGGACTGGGCCAGCCATGTTTGTAACGGTACCCGGTTATACAGCACTTCCATGCCTGGTGAGGTACAGACAAGGGGCTTAAGCCCCTTGTTCGCAAGGCTTGACCGTACTTCATTAGAGAGGGAACGGCTGTAACGGTACCCAGTGGGTGTAGATTGCCGCTTGGCCCCAGGGATAACCCGTGGCATCAATCACATTCCAGAGGATACCATTCTCAATCCGAAAGCGCTGCCCGGTAGGGGTAATCCGCACAGCGCTGAAGCGATCGACATAGCCTTGACTCGCCGCTTGCGCCAACAGGCGATCGCGTTCAGCTTGCCGCATGGGTTCGGCGGTACGGCGAGAGGGCATTTGGGTAAAGGTATCCCAGTCAAGTTGCCATTGTTCAAGAGCACGGCGGTTGGCGTAGTTAAAAATTGGGTCAGTTTCAGTACCGTGGGAAATCAGGACAAAGGGGGCTTCAAACAGGGCTTGGGCAATTTCAGCCGCGCTGCCAGCCAGCGTCAGTAAGGGGTTCCCGGTCCAATGTTCAAAGCTATAGAGCAGCCGTTGGGAGTGGTGAATAACAGCGGCTTGTTGCCACGGTGGGGTGGTGTAAAACGATGGGGGCATCATAACAGGGGATCGGATTCTGTCCCCGTCAAAATTTACTCTTGGGTGAATTGAATTATAGTCAACTTATATTACGTGTGTGTGAGGTGTGGTCATGACAGTGCCTTCCCAGCCGCCCGCGACGGGTCGTGCAACCGGAATGAATAATAGCCACCCCCCGATGCCGCAAGACACGGTGGTGAAAAGCGCGGCAGCCCCCTTTGCGGCAGCCCGACGAACGGTCACGGCCCGCCAGCCAATCGCCCTGATCTCGGTACAGGGTGATCCGACGGCGACGAAGGTGGAGGGAACCGCGATCGGACAAAGTGTCTATGTGCGCCAGGTGGGGGAAGCGCTGGCCAAGTTAGGCTGGCAGGTGGATATTTTTACCCGCAAAGCGGATGCGGATGTGGCGGCGATCGTTGAGCATGGCCCCCATTGCCGGACCGTCCATCTCCCGGCTGGCCCACCCACCCACTTGCCAGAGGCGGAGGTCTTTGCCCATGTGCCCCAGTTTGTCGAAGCCCTCCATGCCTTTCAAACCAAGCAGGGGACTCAGTACCCCCTCGTCCATACCAATGGTTGGCTGTCCGGGTGGAGCGGCTTGCAGCTTCGGCAGCACAGCAACGTGCAATTAGTCCATACCTACCACACCCTGGGATGCATTGAATATCAAGCCTGCCCCCAACGCCCAGCCATTGCCCCCACGCGCCAGCAGGTCGAACAACAAATTTTGCACCATGCCCATCGGGTTGTGGCCACCAGCCCCCAGGAACAGGAAGCATTACACCGCCTGATTGCCACCGACGGTCGGATTGAAATGATTCCCTGCGGAGCGGATCTGGAGCATTTTCGCAGCCTGCCCAAGGCGGTGGCCCGTGCCCAGTTGGGGTTGACTGACCCGACGCAAGTGGTTCTGTATGTGGGACGGTTTGCGGCCCATAAGGGGGTTGAAACTCTGATTCGGGCTTTTGCCCAATGCTATGAACGCCAAACCCACCCCGACCTGCGGTTATTGTTGGTGGGGAGTGGTCAGGCCGACAGTGCCGATGATCCTGAACGGATGCGCTTGGAAACCTTGGTCCAAAACCTGGGTGTACAGGCCGTGACGCAGTTTGTGGGGCAAGTCAGCTATGATGCGCTGCCCCTCTACTACACCGCCGCTGATGTGTGTGTGATTCCCAGTCATTACGAACCGTTTGGCCTAGTCGCGATCGAGGCGATGGCCTGTGGTACGCCCGTGGTGGCCTCAGATGTTGGGGGCCTCAAGTTCACTGTGATGCCGGGGGAAACGGGGTTATTGGTGCCTTCCCAAGATGTGATGGCCTTTGCCCATGCCATTGAGCGGGTCCTAGCGGATGCAGCCTGGGTGAATCAGTTAAAGCAGCAAGCTGCGAACCGTGTCCGGCAAACCTTTAGCTGGGCCAGTGTGGCCGGCCAGTTGAGTGATTTATATCGGCGCTTGCTGGCCCAGTCGATCACCCAGGAACAACTGTGGGTGGATGGTCCGGCAGTCCCGTGGCCCCGTCAACTACCCTCCCCACCGCTAGAGCCGCTGCCCGCTGTTCCCCGTGCGAAGGCGTCCTAGTCATCTGGAGGGGCTAACTGCGGAAGGGGGAGATCCACCCCCGGAGGAAGTAAAAGATCGAGGTTAAATACTCACTGAGGGCACGGGTGGTTTGGGCGAGGGCGGTGGCACTGGGGATCAAGCCGTCGATCGTTGGGCGAGGCCACGGGGGGCGAGGTGGCGTTTCTGGAACAGGCACACAGGGCGGACGCTCACGGGTGTCAGGACTTGTGTCGATCGGGGCCGTGGGTGCCCCCTCGCCCTCGGTAGACTGGGCAAAGCTCCCATCACCCCGTTTTCCCCGGAGGCGGACCGGACTGGCCGCCGCACAGGCTGCATCGGGTTCAGTGGGAAGTGGATCGGGGGCTGCAAAGGTATAAAAATTGGTTGGACGGGCGATCGGCTCTAAGCCCAGGCGCTCAAAGGTTAACACTGCCCGCGACATTTCCAACGCCGAGCCAACCAGCACTAAACGATTGGGGGGTTGATTGCCCTGGAGCAGTTCCTTCACCCGTTCGCCAATTTGGCGCAGATTGGCCCCGGCGCAATAGGGCTGGCGCTCGACCTCATGGCTGCTGCCATCGGGGGGAACGAGTTGAGTGCGGGTGATGGCATCCTTGCGTATCCGCAAAATTTCCGCCTCCGCGATTCCAGGCCGATGTGCCCGGAGGGCGATCGCCGTATCCTCAGCCGTCTGGACCTCCGGTTCCCAATTGCCATCGTTATTGGTGGCCACACAGACAATCAGGGGGAAATCTTTTTTCATCCGACCTTGGTAGAACTCCGCCGTATAAGGGATGCGGTTATCCATGACCTGAACCTGGTTGGGCAATTCAAGGCTGTTGCTAAAGTGGGCATGACGGGTGGCATTATCGGCCAGCAAGACTAAGGGGCCTGCCACATCGGGGAGGGGGTGGACCTCATGGAGGGCTTCCATTTCCAACTCGCGGGTGAGGAGGGTGGCCACAAAGGGCAAACTGGCCAACAACAGCAAGGGCAAGGCAATGCGAGCCGTCAGCATGGAAACCCTCAGAATCCCCCCCTTGCGAATACCCACGACGGTCGTGAGCCACAGGATAAG
>JBBILC010000100.1:0-20917 GCA_037445115.1 Coleofasciculaceae cyanobacterium bin_20 | reverse complement strand
GGATTAGTGTGTCTATTTTTAGAAAATAAAATCTTAAGATTCAACACTTCTGCAATATATTGAATAAAAGACTAATACCTGTCGAACGGACACCCTCACCACTGCCAGCGAGGTTAGTGTCAATGGCACTCACAATTCCACTAATCACAGCAAGGACAATGGTATATACCACCATAAGTGCCAGATTGCTTTTTAGAATCCGCCAACCGCGACTAATATAGTCGCCCATATTGAAGGCATAGCCTTCATTCAGCAGCAGTTGAATACTTCTACGTCCAGAACCACCAGAGGTTTCATCTTGCATGGATTTTCTCCTTTTAATTTTGATCTAAACAAAACTGAATGAGTGAAATAGTCATGAAACAAAAGTAATAAAATCAACTTAAAGAAGCTAACGGCTAGTTGCGAAAAACACGGCAGCGATCAATGCCAAGACAACAAAGATCATGCTAATAATGATCGCCCAGTACTGAAGTGTGTAAAGCTTGCGCAACTGCCCTAGAGCTGTCATCAGGTTAGTGATATCATTGCCTTGAGTATCAACAATGCGGCGAAAGGCATCAGATGCATTTTTTGTCCAAAGTCCAATCAAAATATAGAGAACACCCACAAAAATGTTGCTGAGTCCTCCTAACCCATTAAAGACGCCACCAAGAATCGTCAGTGCTCCCAAGGCAATAAATAGGAGTCCGACAAATCCCATCTTTTGGGCTAGATCGCTAAACAATCCATTTTGGGATGTGTCAAACTCAAACTCGCGTGATTCCATCGGATATTTCCTCGAATTTAAAAGCTAATAGGACCCATGATCTGCTTTAGGGCAAAATCAGGATGCTAGAAAGCGCGATACTAGCAGTGCTTGCTTAAATGAAATATCAAAAATCCCTGAACTTTGCCTATCCTACCGGTTGCTGGCAAATCAGGCGGAATTCTTCGTATTTTTTAAAAAATTCCGAGAAAAACCCCTTAAAAGCTAGATTTTTACCCCAGCCCGGTGTTGACTGTTCCCTTGTAACCAGGATTTTGTGCCAAGATCCTGAAGGACGATCGCGCTCCCCGATAACCCCGATGACCCCCGAACAACTGCAAGCTTGGGCACAGGCCCAAATCAACAATCCGTCTCCCCCCAGCCCTAGCCCGGAAGTGGGGCAAGCGATCCTGCACCTCCTCGCCGAAGTGGAGGCAACCCGCCGTTCGCACAGCGTCTCCACCGGAGAATCGCGTAGCATCATCGCCGGAGAATCGCAGACCGTACCCCAACCTAAAGTGTCCCTGCGATCGCGCCGCGTCTCCCCTAGAGAATCAACCCCCTCGCCTACCCACTCCCCCCAACCCGGCCTACACAAAATTGCCAGCCTCTACACCGATGGAGCCTGTGCCGGTAACCCTGGCCCCGGTGGCTGGGGCGTTGTGATCTATTTCAACGACGGCAGCGTTCACGAAATGGGGGGCTTTGACCCGCAGACGACCAATAACCGCATGGAACTGCAAGCTGCGATCGCGGCCCTGGAATACCTCACCCAATCCGGCCAACGTGATCCCGTGGTCTTATACACCGACAGCGAATATGTGAAAAACGGCATCACCAAATGGATCAAAGGCTGGAAACGTCGAGACTGGAAAACGAGCCAGGATAAACCCGTCCTCAACCAGGATCTCTGGGAACGCCTGGATGCGCTGAACTCACCCCAAATCACCTGGGAGTATGTCCGAGGCCATGCTGGGGATGCGGGGAATGAACGGTGCGACGCGATCGCCCGTGGCTTTGCGACTCGGAAGCCCCCTACCCTCAAACAGCAACCCAAACTTAACGCGCTACAATCCCACCAATAGCGATATTGCCTGTAGATATTGCCTGTAGATAGTTTGCGTGTTGGCCCCGACGTAATGCCCCATCCTGTCCTCGAACTTCGTCAATTAACGGTGCAATTTCCCACCAGCAGCGAGGCTCGGCCCGCCGTCGATCGCCTCTCCCTCACCGTCCAGCAGGGCAAAACCTTGGGGATTGTCGGGGAATCCGGCTCCGGTAAGTCCGTCACGGCCCTCGCGATCATGGGGTTGCTCCCGGCCACGGGGCAAGTGACCCAGGGTGAAATCTGGTTTCAGCCTCCCCAGGCACAAACCGACGCGATCGCGCAGAGAATCGACCTTCTCAAGCTCTCGCCTGCCCAAATGCAGCCCTACCGGGGATCGCAACTGGCGATGATTTTCCAGGAACCCCTGAGTTCCCTCAACCCGGTGTATACCATTGGCCAGCAACTCATCGAAGCCATCCGGCTTGATCCGAATATCACGGCCACCGCTGCCCGTGCCCGCGCGATCGCGCACCTCCAGGAAGTCAAATTACTGGCCCCAGAGGCGATGCTTGCCCCCCAGTTCCAGGCAGATGCCCAGAAAGCCGGTCAGCCCCCCCTCAGCAACTCCCAGCTTCACCAGGAAAGCCAACGCCGCTACCAAGCCTTCCTCGATCGCTATCCCCACCAACTTTCCGGCGGCCAAATCCAGCGGGTCATGCTGGCAATGGCGATCGCCCGTCAACCCGCCTTGTTAATTGCCGACGAACCCACTACGGCCCTGGATGTTACGGTCCAAGCTAGCATTCTGGATCTCCTGCGGGAACTGCGTGATCGGCACCAGATGGGCCTGATTTTCATTAGTCACGATCTGGGTGTGATTGCCGAAATTGCTGATACCGTCGCTGTCCTATACCAAGGGCGCTTAGTCGAGTGTGGCCCGGTTCTGGACATTTTCAGTAACCAACATCCCTATACCAAGGGCTTACTGGCCTGTCGTCCCCCCCTCGATCGTCGTCTCCGTCGCCTGCTCACCATCGCCGACTTCATGGCGGATCTTCCCAACGATAATAGTCATGCCCAGGATAGCGTTCCGATCACGCCGCCGCAGGCGCATCAGCCAGATCCCCCCCTGACCCAACTGGCCTCCCTGCTTGAAACCGAAGCCGAACTCAACCAACGCCTTGCCACGTTGCACCAACAGGAACCCCTGCTCTCCGTGCGGGATCTCCATGTGGCCTTTCCAGTACGCGGTGTCCTAGGCCGCACCCGTCGCTATATCGTGGCAGTCAATAGCGTCTCGTTTGAGATTTACCCCGGTGAAACCGTAGGGTTGGTGGGGGAGTCGGGCTGTGGTAAAACCACCCTGGCCCGTACCCTACTGCGCCTTAACTGTCCCCGCCAGGGAGAAATTTGGTTTGGAGGGGAAAATGTCGCCCACCTGACGGGCAAACGCCTGAAATGTTTGCGCCGCGACCTGCGAATTGTGTTCCAAAACCCCTTCAGTTCTCTGAATCCCCGCATGACGATCGGGGACACCTTGATGGAACCCCTGCGGTTGCACTCAACCCTGAACCGACGGCAACGCCAGGAAGAAGCGATTCGGTTGCTGGAGGATGTGGGCCTGCTCCGCCAATCGGGCCAAACGGCCCAGGCATTTCTCAACCGCTATCCCCATGAATTCTCTGGTGGGCAACGCCAACGTATTTGTATTGCCCGTGCCCTCGCGCTCCAGCCGCGTTTGATTATTTGCGATGAATCCGTCTCGGCCCTCGATGTGTCCGTCCAGGCCCAAGTCCTCAACCTGCTCAAGTCGCTGCAACAAAAACACAACCTCACCTATTTATTTATTTCTCATGATCTGAGTGTGGTGAAGTTCATGAGCGATCGCATTTTGGTGATGAACCGGGGCCGGATCGAGGAAAGTGGTCCCGCTGAGCAAATTTACCGTCAACCCCAACAGCCCTACACCCGCAAGCTGATCGCGGCCATTCCCCCAGGTACCGTCGATCGCATTCGTGCCCGTCTGGCCGAAACCGCATCGGGTTCTACCTAAGGTAAATTTAGGTCAAAGAGTGGGAATGTAGTCGTTTTAGTTTAGTTGAGGCTGCCTCCCGGCCCTGACCAGGTGAGCGCGTTGGGGCTGGTCGGCTCGATACAGCACTTCCATACTTGGTGAGGAACAGACAAGGGGCTTAAGCCCCTTGTTTACAAGGCTTGGCAGGACTTCATTAAAGAGGGAACGGCTGTAGCCACTGACACCTGCTCCGGGCTGTGCCCCGTTGCCCTAGGCCTGGCACGATCGCCGCAGGTGGCCATCTGCCAATAAATTAGCTAGCATACGTTGTCATCCAACCCAGATGGACGGATCTCGGCTCCCCCTAGTGCGAAAGCTGGGCATCGCCCTGCTGATCGGCTAATTAGGAGCGGTGATCTTTAATAAATACAAAATAAATACGATTAAATACAATAAATCGGATGGACAAGTGGCTGATTCTGCCGAGATAGATTATTTTAGGGGCGGCTACCGTGTCGGACGATTCCGGCTGGGGCTATTGGCGATCGATACCTTGACGGGGATCGCCAATGGGTTGGGGTTCCACAACGATACTTGGGCAGTTTTGTAGGTGAAGCTGTGTTTAACTCCCTCAAGGGCCTGTTTTCCAAACAATCAAAGGGCATTGGTGTTGAATTAACCGCCGATCGCATCAATGTGGTGCAACTGCGTCGCAAGGGGCAACACTATACCTTGCAGACATTTGCTTCCATTGAGATGCCTGAGGGGGTTTACCAGGATGGCATCATTGTCGATCCGCCGGAAATTGCCCAATTGCTCCAAACGATCCTAGCCGACAACCGGATTAAGGCGCGGAAGGTGGCCACGGCCCTACCAGGGCGAGAGGTCGTCACCCGGCTGATTCCTGTTCCGGCAGAATTACCTGACCCGGAGCTACGGGAGATGGTTCTGAACCAGGAGGCGGGTCTCTATCTGCCCTTCCCCCGCGAGGAGGCCGATGTGGACTACCAAAAGCTGGGCTTTTTTGTGGATGAAGATGGCATTGAAAAGGTACAGGTGTTGCTGGTGGCTGTCCGCAAGGAAGTGACCGATACCTACATCAGTACCTTCCGGGAAGCTGACCTGGAAATTGATACGATCGATGTCACCAGTTTTGCCCTATTGCGGTCGATTCGCGACCAACTGCGGCAGTTTTCGCCCCAAGAGGCGATCGCGGTGATTGATATTGAGTTCGACACCACGGAAATCTCGATCGTCGTGGAGGGGATTCCCCAATTCTCGCGCAGCGTCCAAATTGGCACCTACCAGATCCAAAACGCGCTGAACCGCGCCATGAACCTCCCTCCTTCCCGCAATACGGACCTCTTGCAGGGGATGACGGTGCCGATGCTGTCACCCGATGGTTTGGGGTCAGGCAAGACGTCTGCGGGGGCAAATCCCAGTGCAGCAGCAATGCTGCGGGTTTTGGGTGAACTGGCGGATGAGTTGCGACGATCGGTCGATTTTTATATCAGCCAAGGGGAAAATATCGAGGTCACCCAACTGCTGATTGCTGGCCCAGGGGGCGGCATTGGACAACTAGATGAATTTTTCTCCCAACGGTTGAGTTTGCCAAGTACCCAGATTGACCCGATTGAAATTTTGGCGATCGAGGGATCGGAGGAAATTGGGGTGACACAGCGAACAGGAATGGGCATTGTCTTAGGTTTGGCCATGAGGGAGGCTTAAACACAGATGTATTCATTAGACATTAACTTTCTTAAGGATCGCCCTGAATACGGCGCAGCGGAAGCGGCTCCCCGACGAGCGGCGGCGGCGGCTTCCGGCACGTTACCTCTGATTTTGGGGGTGTTAGTGGGGATGTTACCCGTAGCCGGGGCGTTTGGATTAATGTTTTTCCTCCAAAGCCAGAACGCAACGTTAACCACAGAGTCCGCCGCCCTAGATGCCACCTTGGCCGACTTACAAAAAAGCCAGGAGGAGGCAACCGCCATCAACCAGCAAATTGAGGCGATCAACGGTGTCACGACGGATTTTATTAACGTTTTCAATCTGATCAAACCCTGGTCCGCCGTGCTCCAATCCCTCAGCGATCAGGTGCCCAGTGGGGTGCAGTTCAACACGATCCAGGAGACGGAGACGGGGGTGAATATTGCGGGCCTAGCCCAATCCCATGATCAAGTGAATGATTTCATCCTGTCACTTCAGCGATCGCCCCTCTTTGATCCGAAGGCCGTGGCCTTAACTGACTCCAAGCTGGTGGCCAATCCCACCGAAGTGACGTTGGAAGGGGGGGCATCCGCAACGGGTGCTCAGGCCGCCGGTATGCCCATCGTTGAAGTCACCTTGCCGCAGGTGGTGGAATATGGGGTTTCGGCTCAGTTTACGACAGTGGGTGCATCGGAAATCTTGAAAGAACTGGACAGCAAAGGAGCCGTCGGCTTGGTGGCTCGGATTGAGGCATTACGCAAATCAGGAGTACTGGAGCCATGACCACAGCAATCCAAACCGGAACCGATCCCCAATACCCTTCTGCTTTTGGCATTACCTTTACACCCTTCATTGGGGGGGTGATTATTGCGGTGATCGGGTTAGGGGGGGGCCTCTATGTCCTAGCGTCACAAGTACTACCGGCATGGCAACAGTTTCAGACGCTAGAGGTTGAAGTCCAGGGAAAGAAGCAACAAGTGGAGCAACAGCAGGCCAGTAAGACGGCAGTGGCGGAAGCGCAGGCGAATTTAGAGAAGGCCCTGCAACGCCAAGAGACGGTGACGAATTTCTTTTCCCAAACCCGGAATCTGGATACGATTCTGCTGACTTTGAATCAGATCGCGGAAGAGCGGGAGGTCAAAATCAACCAGTTCACCCCTGGGGCAACGGAGGTGGTTGAGGATGATACGTTGGGACCGGGCGTTAAAGGGAAATTGGAGCGGACAAATTTTACGGTGGAGTTGGAGGGTAAGTTCCGGGCGACGCAATCGGTACTACGCAGTATTGAACGCTTGGAGCCGTTGCTGCTGATTCGAGACCTAGCGGCAGAGTCCGATCGCCCGACTCCCCAACTGGAAGTCTCCCTGGCGGAAACACCCCAAGGAGTACCCTCGGATCGACCGATCTTGACGACGACAGCAGAGGAACCCACGCTAAAAACAACGTTTACGCTGCAAGCCATCCGTGCCCTTACCCCGGAGGAAATTCAAGCCTATGAAGCGGAAAAGGCAGCCACAGCCCGGTGATGAGGGCATTGATGATGCCCTAGAGCCAGATAGTAGTTAAATCGAATTTCTTTGGTTAAACTGTAGCGGCATCAATTGCCAGTATTGTCCGAATTGAGTGAGGAGAGGACCGTGAAACTGCATCCAACTTTAACACTCGCCTTCATGGGCGGGACGACGGCTTTATTCACACTGGTTCAGCCCGCTTGGGCCGCATCAACTCAGGTAACGGCGGTTGAGCTAACCCCCACAGAGGCCGGTTTGTCACTGGTCCTCAATACGGCGGGTGATGCCGACCAGCCAGCGCAGGTGTTTGCGGTGCCGAAGGGCAAGAAGTGGGTGGCGGATGTTCCCAATACCCAGCTACGGCTCCCGAAGGGGAATGAATTTCGACAAAGTAATCCTGTCCCAGGTATTGCGGCGGTGACGGTCAGCCAGGTAGGTTCTGGCGTGCGGATTACGGTGGAAGGTAGCTTGGCGCGGCCTCTGGGTGAGGTGGTCAATCGCGATCGCGATCGGATTGTGCTGAGTCTCAATCCCGGTGAGGGCCATCTGGCGGCGGACAATGGGATGCATGACCCGGCCCAAGGGACGAAGGATTTACCGCCGGATCTGAAGTTGGCAACCCCCGCGCTGGAGTTGGCCCAATTGCGTCCGCCCCCGGCTTCCGGTCAAGAAGTTGCGCCAGGACCCGTGGTGCCGCCCCCCAGCCCAAGTCCGTCCACGCCGCCGAAGTATGATGTGATGATCCCGAATCCGAAGGTGGAGATTACGGGAGGACCGCCGCCGGTGCCGTCCTCGAGTGTGCCACCGCCGTTTTTGCCCCGCGCGATCGCGCCACCGTTAGGGGATATGTCGGTGTCGAATATTGATGCCACACCGACGACGATCGACCTGGGGACGAATGAGGTGGTGCCCCGGTTGGTCTTGCGGGAAGCCCCCGTGCGGGATGTGTTGGCGCTATTGGCACGGGCAGCGGGTTTGAACCTGGCGTTTTCGGATTCGCCATCAGGAGCTTCGCCGGGGGGTGGTCCGGGAGGGATGAATACTGAAGCGGCAGCCGCAGCGGCCCAACGGACGATTACGCTGGATATTGAGAATGAACCCGTTCAAGATGTCTTTAACTATGTGATCCAACTCAGTGGCTTCCAGGCGAATCGGGTGGGTCGCACGATTTTTGTGGGGGAGCGGCTCCCGTTGGCCACCCGTGATATTGCCGCCCGGACGATGCGCTTGAACCAGGCAACGGCAGCCGTTGCCGCAGGGTTACTGAGTGCCCAGGGGGCTGAAACCCAACGACTCGTGACTAGGACAACCCGCACAGAAGAAGGCACTGGTATTGATCGGCGAGTTCGAGAAGAAACCGAACAAACCATTGAGCCACTGGCAGCCGATCCCTCGCAATCCAGGGGTCCCTTGCTGTTAAGCGGGTTATCAGTCGTTGCTGACGATCGGCTGAATCAAGTGACAGTCATTGGTGATAGCCGCCAAGTCCAGATTGCCTCCGCAATTCTGAAGCAGCAGGACCTGCGGAAACGGCAAGCTTCTGTGAATGTCAAGGTTATTGATGTGACCTTGCGGAGTACTGAGAGCTTTTCTAGCCAGTTTTCGGCGGGTATCGGTGATGCCTTCTTTGTTGTTGACAATGGTCAAGCCGTCGCCCGCTTCGGGAAGATGGCCCCAGCCAATGCCAATGATATGACCAACAGTCGGTTTGGTCGTCCGATTGTTAATAATCCTTTGGCGGGTGTCACACCGTTTGATAATCCCAACGGTACCGAGTTAATTCGTGATCCGGTGACTGGGGAATTTGTGCGGGCTAGGCCGAATCAACCCGGTTCAATCTTTGGTCCTGGCGGTGATCCCCTGACACCGGGTGCCAACATTGTTGATCCGGCACGATTGCCTGCCAATGCCACAACCGGTAGTCCCCAATTATTCTTCGATCGCAATGGTATTCCCCGGTCCTACAGTGAACTCACCGTGGGTGGGGGTCGCTTTGAACCCCTGCGGAACAATACCAATAACCTGATCACTGCCGGTTCTGGCCCCGCCCGTTTCTATGATGAGACTGGCACAGCCCGCTTGTTTAATGAACTCACGGTGGGTGGCGGTAAATTCAAGCCGCTGCTGGGATCTGATAGCAGCCCCGTTGCAGTTGCCGAGGAGCAGATGTGGTTGGATACCAGTGGGACACCCCGCCGCTTTGATGAGTTGACCTTGGGCGGTGGCAACTTCCGACCCTATATCAATGAGGATGGGGAAATCCTCAGCCTTGCGGGTGATGCGGTGGCTGCCTTCCTGGATAAGAATGGGACCCCGCGTCGCTTTAGCGAACTGACACTGGGCGGCGGTACGTTTGAACCCTTCCGTAATCCAGCCGGGAATTTAGTCCAAGCGGCCCTCAGTGCTCCCCAATTCTTTGATGTCAATGGCATTCCACGCCTCTTCTCCGATTTGACGGTAGGTGGTGGCACATTTGCCCCCCTCTTTGATCCCAATGGCGCACCCATTTCGGCTAGGGCGGCCATTCAAGCCCTGCCTAGCTTTATTGGTGAGGCGGCCCAGGTTGCTTACCGGCTCCCGCAAGTGTTCCAGTATCCACAGCAATTCTTGGCCCAGTTGAATGCCAACGTGGAGACCGGAAATGCCAAGATCCTCACCGACCCAACACTCACGGTACAGGAAGGTGAAACCGCCACGATCCAACTGGGGGATCAAGTTGTAACCAATGTTATTGAAGAGGTCGTCCCAGCCCCGGCGGGTGGGCAACCTGTCCGGACCATCAATAACGTTTTAACTCCGGTTGGCCTTGATTTGAATTTGGCGATTGAGCGGATTGATGATAACGGCTTTATTTCCTTACGGGTCACGCCGAATGTGGCAACACCCTCTGGAACCCAATTTGTGCAAACTTCGCAAGGACCTTTCCAAGTCTTTCGAGTGTCCACACGGGAAGTCTCGTCGGGGTTGATTCGCTTACGGGATGGCCAAACGATGCTGCTTGCAGGCATTATTACCGAGCAAGACTCGGAAACGGTGAGTAAAGTGCCGGTGTTGGGAGACCTCCCAATTGTGGGTGCCTTATTCCGTAGCCGTCAGGGTCAAAAAGATCGGAGTGAAATTGTGATTGCGATTACGCCAAATATTTTGGATGACAGCGATCGTGCCAACTTTGGCTACAACTACACCCCCAGCCGCGAAGTCCAGCAAGTGCTGCAACGCAGCCAACAAGTCCGTTAGCCTGTCACCTCTACCTCACCTCACTTAACCTTTACAGACAAAGTCTGGCAACATCCTCAGTCACCTGGGGATGTTTTTTTACGGGGTCTTACAGCCCATCACCTGCTATACATGTCATTCAGGTTAGGACAAGGGGCTTAAGCCCCCTTAATCAGAGCCTTTGGAATGTCCTAATAAGCGTGACTACCGCTATGCCAGCAACCTCGAACACACAACAGCTAGCCTTACAGTCGAGCACAGCAGCGCTTGGATGATGAACACAGTCCTCTATTAGCGGCTTTTGCCGGGTTAACGCCCTAGGAGTGCCAATCCGGCAGTTCTGGCAAGGGCAAGACGCGGTTAGCCAAGATTGGCAATGCTGTTTTGACATCCCTCCGCCAAAACAGCATTGCTCCAATCAACCTTGACAGACGACGACAAAATCAAGTTTGATAGACCACTAGTTGACGATCGCCAAAATTAACGCCTTATTCTTGGGCCTAGCAGAGCGAGACCGTTTGGGCGATCGTGGCAGACAGCGCCCCTTGGGCTTGCCGTTTGGCTTGTTGAAGTGACTGTAATTGCTGAAGTAAACAGTCTGCTTCCGCTTGCAAATGCAAAAACTCAGCCCGTACATCCTCACGGTAGAGCGACTTCATCTTTTCCGGCGAGAAGGCCCCATCGGGTAGTGGTGTTTTGATCAGATCGGCTTCCAAGCCAGTAGGGGCCTGGGCTGAGGCAGTCGAGAGCACAACAACAGGACTGAACATAGGACCCTTTGGTTACTTATACCTACTCACACCATTGGCTATTGTATGTTGGCGAGGGTGGGGCGTACTCACCACTGTGGCAGTTTTTCAACTGGCTACCCTCTGCTCCACCCCCAGTCATCTGCCTGCGCCAAGGTATAGCAGTAGTCACGCTCATTAGGACAGTGCAAGGGCTGTGATCAACAAGGGGCTTAAGCCCCTTGTCCTAACCTGAATGACTATGGCTATAACACCTGCGCCAGGGTAACATTTTCATCGAGCCATCGCCTGTCATTGCCGCAACCGGGTCTGGCCCCATTGAATAGTGGTAACGACAGTATGAAGTCAATGTGTAGTTTTCATGAAGCAAATACCGACCGATCGCGGCAATATGGGGACAATAGGTGGCCTTTTTGTTTCGTTTTCATAAAGTTATGGCTATCCCTGGTTTCCTCCCTACCCACCTGCCATGATGCCATCAATCAGACTAGGTAACAGATCGGCTAGGCCCTAGGGCGTCATCCATCGGAGTACCGCGAAAAATCCAGATCTTGCCCTGATAACGAAGGTAATCTCGCTGGTTGGGGCAGTTCCACTGTCCCGATCCCCATTAATCGAGGTACCCATCTGGTGAACGTGGTCCATTGCATTGTTAGTCACTTTGGAATACTGATTGGGCAGGAGATAACTTATGTTGCTTCAAGACGAGACGACCCCCCCCCTTCCCGTAACCTACTTGAACGGTACCCCCCTGCTTCAGTTACCCAGTCGATTAAGTAATTATGAGGTCCCGGTATTCACCCAAGTTTGTCAACAGCTCCTCCAAAAAGGACCCTCGTCCAAACAAATTGTGATGGATTGTAGCCAAACCTCTTTTTTAGATCGCCACGGCTTAGCGGCCCTGGTTACGAATATTAATGTTGCGCGGCAGCAAGGCATTTCCCTAACACTTCGCAACGTCCATCCGGCCATGCGCGTCGTTCTATCCATTACTGGACTCGAAGAGGTTTTAGCGATCGAAGCGGTCAGTTAATTGCGCATCCGTTGCTTCATCGCTGCCATTTCATCTTCTAACTCTAAGCGACGGAATTGTTCCTCTAGCGGGTCAGTGTGCTTGGCCTCACGCTGAGGGTACGCTTCATTCCACCCCCGCGTTGCCCAATTTACCTCGGTCTGGGCCTTAGCCGCTGCTCTGGCTGTTTCTAGCTCGGCGGCTTTGGCTCTTACTTCTTGGCGGCGCTGTTGAATCTGCTGAAGCAGGGCTTGGGCCTGTTGCTGGCGTTGCTTAGCGCCTTGCATTTGACCCCAGAGTTGATTGCCGTGACGGAGGAGAGCGGCTTCCCGCTGTTGAGCCGGTTCCACTAGCTCCGGACGGCTCTGTTTTGCCTTCTCAATCCGGATATGCCAGCGTTGGATGTCCTGGGCTGTTTCCAGAATTTGCTCCTGCAAGCGTTGCTCCTGTTGCCGCAGCTCGGTGACGAGCCGCAGGGTATCTTCCTCCTGTTCGCGCAGTTGTTCTTCGATCGCCTGTAGTTCTAACTGGGGATGTGCCCGCAAAAATTCTTCCAGACGGGTTTCGAGGAAGCGACTGAAATCATCTAATAAACCCATTGTCTGCCCTGCCCGCTACAATACCGCCCCATGAGTACGATGACCACTGAGATAGACAACAGTGGCGGCCCCTTGCCCCTGATTCGGTTGACCGATACGGGTAATAGCCCATTAGAACGCTTGCCCAACATAGATCGATCTCACCTCACCATTACGGCGAATAATGGCCTCCTGGTTATTGACTTCCACCAACGACCAGCCACTCGTACCAATGCTTTCTCCCATGTTAATGCGCCGAGCTACCCCATTGGATTCAAAAAGAGCCGTGGAGCGATCGCCCAACTCCAGTACCCCGACCAATGTATATTTAGCGCTACTGGCCACGGGTGCAGATGGGCTAGCCATTGGGGCTGTGACCGGCGCAGGCAACGCGGAAGGCTGGGCGGGCAGGGAAACTGATTGGGGGACAGTGGGGGCAGCGGGCCGGTAAGGGGACGCCCGCAGGGGCAGAGGCCGTGGGCAGTTGGGAGGTGGGGTAGATCGGTACATAGCGGCGATCGGGAGCGGGCGGGTTAGCCTCAAGGGTAGGCGGGGGGACTAAGGGTGGTACCAGAGAAGGCAGGAGATTGATGCTGTTGGGAATGGTCGGCACGGGGGTAGCCATCCCATTGGTGGGGTGCGCCTCAATCATGGCTAAAGCCCGCTGGAGATAGCGGCTAAACTCAGCATCGGGATTCACTATTGGCGTGGGTTCGGCAACGGGTGCGGGTACAGGCGAAAGCGCAGACGGCAGCCACGATCGCACGAATGGCCAGGTTCCGGGCTGCCAGATTTCGGGTCGTCGGCTGCCAACCACCCCCGCTGTGACCAGCGAGATGACCCCGAACGCCAACAGTAAACGATAGCGCCACCGTCCACGCCGCTGGGAGCGCGGCTGGTTAGCCGATTCGGGGGATCGGGACACCTTCACCGGGGACGTGGGCGCGGCCAAGGGCCAGTCCTGGGCTGGGGGAACAACCGGTGGTAGGGAGAGTTCTGCCAGGGAAAGCCGTTTTAGGGAAACAACCTCAGCCTGCGATAGGGGGGTGTTGGGGAGTTGCAGGCTACCGTCTAGGGCGCGTTCCAGATCGCCAAATAAATCGTCCATGAGACGGTTGGCATAGCCATCAACGGTAATACCTTCCGACGTTGTTGCCCCCGTCGTGACTTCCGCCTCCCCTACTCGCCCATAAGGGTTGGCGGTTGGCATCGGGGGGGTAGGGAAATCGGATGCATTTCGAGGGGTCCTTACGTCTTGAGACATGGCGACTTGCTTCCGGTTCAGTGCAGAGGGGGGCCAGGTGGCTTCTGGAAAAGTTACCCACAGTGTATACAGGGATCAGGAAAAAGTCCCGTAGCTGCCAAAAACTTGATAGTTTATGACATTACTTGCCCAGAATGCGATCGAGAATGGCACTGGTGGAAGTCGGGATTTCAATGCTGATTAGTTCAATCTGTCCCCCGTAGGCTTGTAGCGTTGCCCTTTCTGGCAGCGTTGCCAGGGTATAGTCACCACCTTTGACATAGATTTCTGGCTGGAGGGCTGTAATGAGTTGGCAAGCCGTGGTTTCCGCAAACAGAACAACCCCATCCACGGGTTTGAGGGCCGCTAGTAGTTCCGCCCGTTGTTGCTCTGGCACGATCGGGCGTAGTGGATAACCCGGTGCTGCCGGTTTCAGGGCACGCACCGAGCGATCGCTATTCACCCCCACCACCAGCGCTTGCCCCAGACGGCGGGCCGCCTGTAGATAACGAAGATGCCCCACGTGAAGCAGGTCAAAACAGCCATTGGTGAATACCAGGGGTCGCCAGCGGTCAGGTGCAGCCGCGATCTTGGCCTGGAGGGCGGCCAGCGAATAAACAGGAGGGGACATAGGTAATTCAGGAGCGTTAGCAGGCGCCCTCGTACGGTGAACATAAAATTTCAACAAGGGGCTTAAGCCCCTTGTCCTAACCTGAATGACGATGGCCAGAGTAGTCACAACTGTAGTCGTTGCGGGCGCTTAGCCAATACTACCAACGTTGCTGAATGGATTATGGGCTGAAGGATGGGCTGCCCTAGCGGGTCAGCATTTCTGCTGGCAAGCGCTTGAAGGCAAGACGCTCATTTTCGACATCGACAAAAATCGTGTCCCCGTCGCTAAAGTCGCCCCGCAGGATACCCTTAGCAATTTGGGTTTCCAATTCGCGCTGGATCGCCCGTCTCAGTGGACGCGCACCGTAGACCGGATCGTAGCCCACCTCCGCCAGGAAATCGAGGGCGGCTTCCGACAAGCGCAAAACCATCTTGCGATCGCTCAGCCGTCGTTCCAAGCCACCTACTTGTAACTTGACGATATCGCGTAACTGCGACTGTTGCAGGCTGTGGAAGATGATGAATTCATCCACCCGATTGAGGAATTCCGGTCGGAAACTGGACCGCATCGCCTCCATCACCCGCGATCGCATTTCTTCATAGCGACGATCATCCCCGGCCACATCGAGAATAAATTGCGACCCGATGTTACTGGTCATGATAATAATCGTGTTCTTGAAGTCCACGGTCCGCCCTTGGGAATCCGTCACGCGGCCATCATCCAGGATTTGCAGCATGATGTTAAACACATCCGGGTGGGCCTTTTCAATCTCGTCGAACAGGATCACCGCATAGGGACGGCGGCGGATCGCTTCTGTAAGTTGGCCCCCTTCGTCATAGCCAATGTAACCGGGCGGTGCCCCAATCATCCGCGACACCGCGTGTTTTTCCATGTACTCGGACATGTCAATGCGAACCAGGGCATCTTCCGTATCAAACAGATAGGCCGCAAGGGCTTTCGCCAATTCCGTCTTACCGACCCCCGTGGGACCGAGGAAGATAAAGCTGGCGATCGGGCGTTTGGGATCGGCTAACCCGGCTCGCGATCGCTGAATGGCATCGGCAACGGCAGTCACCGCCTCATCTTGACCGATCACCCGCTGGTGCAGTTCATCCTCCAGGTGCAGGAGCTTCTGCATTTCCGACTCCACCAGCTTGCTGACGGGAATCCCGGTCCACTTGGAAATAATTTCCGCAATATCGGCCTCCGAGACTTCCTCCCGCAACAGGGTTTTGCCGCTGGTTTGGGTTTCGTGGAGCCGGGTTTCGGCCACGCCTAGCTGCCGTTGCAGATCGGTCAATTTGCCATATTTGAGTTCCGCTGCCCGGTTCAGGTCATAATCCCGTTCGGCCTGCTGGATTTCGATATTGACGCGATCGATCTCCTCCTTCAGGCTTTGGATATTGGCAATCACATCCTTCTCAGCTTGCCATTGGGCGCTGAGGGTACGTTGCTCCTCGGTGAGATCAGCCAATTCCTTTTCCAGACGCTCTAACCGTTCCCGCGAGGCCGGATCACTTTCCTTCTGCAAGGACAGGCGCTCCATTTGCAATTGCAGAATCTTGCGATCGATTTCGTCCAATTCTTCCGGCTTGGAGGTGATCTCCATCTTCAGCTTGGCGGCGGCTTCGTCTACGAGGTCGATCGCCTTATCAGGCAGGAAGCGATCGCTGATATACCGGGTCGAAAGCACGGCGGCGGCCACGAGGGCATTGTCGGCAATCTTCACCCCGTGGTGTACCTCATACCGTTCCTTCAACCCCCGCAGGATCGAGATCGTGTCCTCAATGCTGGGCTGATCAATATAGACCTGTTGGAAACGGCGTTCCAGGGCCGCATCTTTTTCAATATATTTGCGGTACTCATCCAACGTCGTCGCCCCGATACAGCGCAATTCTCCCCGCGCCAGCATCGGCTTGAGCAGGTTCCCGGCATCCATTGCCCCCTGGGTCGCGCCCGCCCCGACAACCGTGTGGATTTCGTCGATAAAGAGGATCAATTGGCCCTGGGAATCGGTGACTTCCTTCAGGACGGCTTTCAAGCGTTCTTCAAATTCACCCCGGTACTTGGCTCCGGCAATCAACGCCCCCATATCCAGCGCAATCAGCTTGCGATCCTGGAGCGATTGGGGCACATCTCCACTGACGATCCGCTGGGCTAACCCTTCCGCGATCGCCGTTTTCCCCACCCCCGGCTCCCCAATCAACACCGGATTATTCTTCGTCCGGCGGGAAAGGATCTGGATCGTGCGCCGGATCTCATCATCACGGCCAATCACCGGGTCCAGCTTGCCCTGACGGGCCGCAGCGGTGAGATCCCGGCCATATTTTTCCAGGGCTTGATATTTGCCTTCGGGGTTTTGGTCGGTCACGGTTTGACTGCCTCGGATTGCGGTAATGGTATTTTTTAACTGATTCTCACTCAGGCGAAATTCCTGGAAAAGTTTTTGCCCAAAGCGATCGTCCTTGGCATAGGCCAAAATCAGGTGTTCGATCGAAATATACTCATCCCCCAGGGATTGCCGCCATTGGTCGGCGCGATCGAGCAGAACATCCAACGACTGGCCCAGATAGACCGATGTGCTTGTCCCGGAAACCTTGGGCTGACTATTGATAAATTGCTCGGTATAATCGCCGAGGCGCTGAACATTCACCTCTGCCTTATTAAAAATACTGGTTGCCAGTCCTTCTTGCTCTAATAGAGCCTTGAATAAATGCTCTGTTTCAATTTTTTGTTGTTGGGTTTGTTTGACAATATCCGGGGTGCGGACAATGGCTTCCCAGGCTTTTTCGGTAAATTGGTTAGGATTAGTCGGTTGCATAGCAGTGTCACGGATAGACCATCAGGTAAGGCGAACGGACGCTCCTCCCACGGGGAAGTTGTAGCCATCCTGCCACCGAGAGCAACAGGGAACGCGGCTAGAGTTCATTGTCTCAGTAACTAGGGCTACGAGCGTCATGCCCGCCTCTTATCCCCAATTTTAGGGAGGGAACCGCGATCACCAGGATCGGTGTTTACACCTTAGGACATCGGTATTGCCGCCCTAGGGCAGGTTTTGAATTTTGAATTCCCAGCGGACAGGCAGGGGGCTACCGTTGCAGGAAGCCAGCGATCGCTTGCCACAATTGCTGCACCTGTTGCCAAACCGTTTGGGGCGTAATTCCAAAGAGGAGTTGTAGCGCCAATACCAACAGGGCGATCGTGATCGCCGTCGTTAAAGTTGTTTTCACAATCTTGAGCAGGGCAGTGAAAACGAGCCAGGAAATTATCAAAGCTACAATTATGACAAGGAAATTCATGCTAACTTCATAGGAAGCCTGGGTGTACACAGGTGACTATTGCCAGCCGAGAGGAATACTGGAAGTAGACACCCTTCTATCTACCAATGCCATGATGACGTATAGTAGCCCGGTTGCGATCGATGGTGAACTGGCACAACGGTTTCCCCTACGGATTCTGTTGGCTGAGGATGTCATCTTGAATCAAAAGGTCGCCCTGCGGATGCTGGAACGTTTGGGCTACCAAGCAGATGCCGTCCTGGATGGTGAGGAAGCGATCGCCGCCCTGCATCGCAGTGACTACGACTTGGTGTTCCTCGATGTGCAGATGCCACGCCTAGGCGGCATCGAAACCGCCCAACGCATTTGCCAAGAATGGCCAACCCGTCGCCCCTGGGTGGTAGCCATGACAGCCGGTGCCCTGGATGGCGATCGGGATGCCTGTCTGCGGGCAGGGATGGACGACTACGTGAGCAAGCCCATTCGGTTTGAAGATCTGATTGATGTGCTGACGCGCTGTGCCACCCAGAGGAATCTCAATCCATAGCCCTGGCACCCTGCCTGGACCTCCAAATCCCGATCGCCACTACCCCTGTTCCTGATCGGGGTCCGGGCTGAGATCGGCCAACAGGATAGCTGATGGGTGGGGTTGCCACTGATACTGCTTGAGATCTAGTTTGCCGCTGCCATCAAACCCAATCCCTTCCGCTTCCAGGAGTGCTTGTTGAAGGTAATCCGTCCCCTGGCGCAACGCGGAGTGGGAGACTGTCCCTTTGGCATTAATCACCCGATGCCAGGGAATATCCGACGCTGGCGGCACCCGATAAAGCGCATACCCCACCAAGCGGGCTTGACCCGGCAACTGGGCTAGCTCAGCCACTTGGCCATAGGTGGCCACTTGACCAGGTGGAATCTGGCGTACAACAGCGTAAATCGCCTCATAACTAGACATATCTGAAAAATAGCCAGACCTGACGCGAACCTTTAGCAGACTGAAACCACTGAAATGCGTCTTAGGGGTCTGGCTGTATCGATAAAATTTTATGGAAAGCGCCTACGGGCGATCGCCAGCAGGGCTATTGGTGTATTTGACGCGAGACCCACTTTTCAAAATCAGCCTGGGTTTGCTGGAGCAACGTGGCTCGACTATCGCTGGCATGGGTTAAGGAAGGGACAAGATTTCGAGCCTGCAACGCCATGTGGAGTTGTAAATGGGCCACATAGTCGCTGAACTCTTCACGTTCTAGGGTTAACGGGGTTCGATCAGCCTGCACCATCAAGGTGTTCTCCTCCTTTGGTTTAAGCGTTCGCAAGGGTCCTAAGCACTCAAGCAACGGGGGTATTTTGTAAACCGTGCTTAAGCAAGACGCTACCATACGCGTCAGTCCCCCCGATTGTTTTGCAACGAAGTTTAACGATTGGTTGAGAATGGTGAGGATGCGAGCCGCGCTCAGGTCCCCCTTCTTGGTGGGGTAGGCAGGATGCCATTGGTGTCAAGTAACGGCATGGCCCACAAAGTCAAGTCGTCCCCTGGACATTTGGCATCCTGCCTTAACTGGCCACGCATGGAAGCCTGCCTGCCTCGGAGACCGCCGCGACGGCGATTCCACATTTAGATTTGTGCTCTACTGAGCCTAGGTAACGCTTTGAGGTGTGCTATATGATGTTTTGTGAAGACCTTTGTTGGCCTCCTTGCCAATTTTGACCTTGAGCCATCAACCCTTACCCCCTGGTCGCTGGGGACTACCGATTGTCGGGGAATCTCTTGAATTTTTATTTGATCCCCAGTTTGCCATTAAGCGACAACGTCGCTATGGCTCAATCTTCAAAACTCACATTTTGGGGCGATCGACAGTTGTTCTGATGGGACCTGAGGCTAATGAATTCCTACTGTCAAGCCACATGGATCATTTCTCCTGGCGCGGCGGCTGGCCCAATACCTTTCAGGAACTGTTGGGGGAATCTCTCTTTCTTCAGGAGGGCGAAGAACATCGTCGCAACCGCAAACTCCTTATGCCTGCCTTTCATGGCAAAGCCCTAGAGAGTTACTTCGCCACCATGATGGCTCTCTCCCAACGTTATTTACAAAAATGGGCTGAATTGGGTGAATTTGCCTGGTTCTGGGAAATGAAACAGTTCACCTTTGAAGTAGCCAGTGTCCTGTTAGTTGGGACGCAGCCCGGTAAACAAGTCCAGCAGTTATCCCAGTGGTTTGCAACCCTTACAAATGGCTTGTTTATGCTCCCCCTGCGTTGGCATTGGACGCCTTATGGTCGTGCCCTCCATGCCCGCGATCGGCTGTTGGCCTACATTGAAACCATGATTGCCGATCACCAAGCGAATCCCCGTCAGGATGTGCTGGGGTTATTGCTGGATACAGAGGATGAAGCTGGCAATCGCCTGAGTTTAGAGGAAATTAAAGTTCAAACGCTGCTCATGTTGTTTGCAGGGCATGAAACGACAACATCAATGTTGACCTCCCTGGTGATGGCCTTGGCGCAACACCCTGAGGTACTCGCCCAGGCGCGTCAAGAGCAGCAAGCCCTGGCGGCCCAGGGGGAACTATCAATGGCCCAACTGCGGCAAATGCCCTACCTTGATCAGGTCCTTAAGGAAGTGGAACGCCTCTATCCGCCGGTTGGAGGTGGGTTTCGGCAGGTGGAAAAAGCGTTTACCTTTGCTGGCTACACGGTCCCCAAGGGTTGGATGGCCCTCTATCGCATTGATGCCGCCCACCTGGATGAACGGTGTTATCCCTCACCGCAATCCTTCGATCCCGATCGCTTCAGTCCTGAGCGGGCGGAGCACAAACGCTACAACTACAGCCTGGTTGGGTTTGGCGGAGGACCGCGTATTTGCCTGGGAATGGCCTTTGCCCAAATGGAGATGAAAATCCTAGCAGCACTTCTACTGCGAGGTTATACCTGGACACTTTTGCCACAGCAAGACCTGACCCTGAGACCCATCCCCACCTTGCACCCGGCGTCTGGCCTTCGGGTTAACTTGCGTCCGGTAGCATAGAGATTAATACAGCCGTTCCCTCGCCAATGAAGTACTGTCAAGCCTTACGCACAAGGGGCTTAAGCCCCTTGCCTGCACCTCACTGAGTATGGAAGTGCTGTAATGCCAATAGCTATATTTTGATCCAGAAGTGTTGAATGATAGGAAATGTGTTAAAAAATAGCCTCTAATCGTGT
>JBBILC010000099.1:0-21616 GCA_037445115.1 Coleofasciculaceae cyanobacterium bin_20 | reverse complement strand
TTACACGATTAGAGGCTATTTTTTAACACATTTCCTATCATTCAACACTTCTGGACTTCTATATATCCTTTTGATGCTAGAAGTTCATAAATCTTTGACCAAGCTACACCTCCAGTTTCTATGCTGAGAGCTAAAATTAAGTATTCATCAAAAGGGAATACCTCTAAAACAGGAAGTTCGCTTCCCTCAATATCAAAAGCCGCATAATCAATAATTTTTGGAGCTTGGTGTTTTTTCAACACAGCCTCCATTGTTAAGGCTAGTTTCTGTACTTCTTGCCCCTCGTTAATTACAGTTGAACCATTGTGTTTAAACTGCTCAAGATTCTCTTTAATGCCTCCTAAATAAGGGTTGACCATATTGGAGCCACCTTCTATATAAGCTACTCTTCCAGAATGATTGGCAAGGCAAATATTTTCACAGATACTATTCGGTCTATTTCTAAGAAGTTCTTGAAAAAAATCCGAGTTTGGCTCTACACAAATTCCTGTCCATCCTAATTCTTTTTCTAAGACAAAACAACTACTAGCATTCTGACCATTGGCTGCTCCTGCTTCAAAAAAATATCCTTTACGCTTGCCAGGAAAAACATATTCAACAATCCACCGATCGTTAAGGGTTGGTGCATTATAGTAAGTGGTTTTTGGTGGGATATCTGGGTTAATTTCAATCGCATAACGATGAGCAGTAATTGCTTCCCTCAAAGGTTGCTGGAAGTACATAACATCTGGCTTAAGTTCGCTAGCATGGCGGTAGGCGGAGATCGCTCCTTCAGTATCACCCTGTTTGGCAAGTACTTCTCCTAAATTATAATAAGACCACACAGAGTTAGGATTAAGAGCGATCGCTTGACGGTAAGCGGAGACTGCCTGATCTAGGTAGCTTTGTTTTACTAATACTTCTCCTAAGTTGTGCCAAGAACAATAAAAGTTTGGATTGAGCTTGGTGTAAACTTGATAGGCAACAACAGCCTCCGCTATATTGCCTTGTCGATACAATTGATTCCCTTTTTTGAAAAATTGACTACGTACTGATAGGTCTTGATTCAAGTTATTTGACACTTTTTTAACAATCACTTGGTATTCTTTGTGAATTACCTCAAGGGTAGATTTGTACTGTGATAAAAATAAATCTGTACCTAGTTTTGTGTTCTCCTTTGGTATCGGACACAGATAATCATCAAAAATAATTAACCCATCAACTTTAACTAAATTCCAAGAGTAAATTGCATCGTACAGCACCACTGCATCGTCATGATTGCCATCAATATAAATAAAGTCATAGGTGTCGGCTTGTAACGAACTTAGCACTTCTTCAGATGTACCCTGACGCTTAATCACTTTTGAAGCAGCATTTGTTTTGATAATGTTAGCGTCAAAATAATGTACATAACTTGGCCAATATGGATCGACACAGGTAATTGTGGCTGAATCATGGGTCAAAATATGATCTAAAAGCCAGCAAGTAGATCTTCCTTGATAGCTACCAATTTCTAATACATTAATTGGTTTTCCAGCAAATTGCTTTAAATACTTATTCCAGTTGCTAATATGGTTAGTAAACCAATCTTGAGTAAACTCGTAACCTTTTAATGTATATTGCTCCCAGCCGATCAGTTGGCTTACTTTTTGATGACAAGCGATCGCTGCTTCTATCTGATTGTTGTCAGCCAAAACGTTACCTAGATGCCCATAAAAAGCAGGTTCTTCAGGGTTTAATTCAATGGCTTGACGGAAGGAAACGATCGCTTGCTCTAGTTTACCTTCTTGCTGAAGCATCTTGCCTAAACTAAAGTATTTGTTTGCTTCTTGGCCAAACAAATATCCTGTTTCCTCACAACCTAGCTCTTTTTCTATTTCAAGAATATTAGGAATTAGTAGATAAGTTTGATGGGAGTTTAGCTTTGTTTTTTTCGGATCAAGCAGATCTTTGACCCGATTAACTTGCTCCTCCTCCTCAAACCAGCTAAATCCTAAATAGTTTAATATTTGATAGACCTTCTCTAATTTGACTTCCAAAGAAAGATCAATATTAAATATATCTTCATAGTGAATTTCTAAAAAATCCCGATTCATTTTTTGTAATTCTACTTTATACACTTTTATCTCCTGTTGATATTGGGCTATTGTATCTTTTAATGTTTGTACATTAATTGGTACATATTGACTCTCAATAACTTTTTTTTGATTAGTTTCCCACTCTCCTGATTGATTAGAAATATTAAATGATATAGCCTGCTGTAATAGATTTTGTCTTGTCAAGACAATTAATTTGTATTCGGGTTGTCTCAATAAATACTGATTCATCTCATATGGCAATGAGTATAATAAATGTTTTATGCCATTAAATTCCTGATGAATTTCCTCTAAAACCTTTTTTAGTACGGATATAGGATACTGGTGAACCCAATGGTAATACTCCGTTTCGGGTACTAAAGGTTTGGGTACTAAAGACGCTATTTCATGATTTTCATTCAAATATTTTCTTGAGAAACTGATGCCAATATTTTTCCGGGGACTAAAAGGCTCAAAAATAGTGTTGATTTTGGGGTGAATATTTAAAATCTTTTGCAAGGTTGTACCTCCCGTTCTACCTTGAGTAATAATTATGAATCTATGAAAATTATTTGATTCGTTGGTTTCTGTCATTTCATCACTCCTCTTAAATCGTTTGAGATGGAATCTATTATCTGATAATTCTGTTATTTTGTCGAATATTTAATAGCTACTCAATTCTTGGATTCAATAAATCTTAAGGTTAAGTTGAATTGCTTTTTGATAGGCTTGGCTAGCCTCAGATATTTTCCCCTGTCTTGCTAGAAGATCTCCTAACTTCTTGTAAAGATTAGCATTCAGGGTATCCAGTTGAATTGCTTGTTGATAGGCCAGAAGTGCAGCATCCCATGATTTATCTTTTACTAAAGCATCTCCAAGGTACTGAAATGAGATTGCTGATCTAGGATCAAGTTCGGTTGCGTTTCGGTAGGCTAAAATTGCTTCAGAGTAGTGTCCCTGCATCTCTAAAACTTCTCCTAGATGGTGCTGGTATCGTGCCTCAGTGGCATCAGCTTTTATAGCTTTCCGATAAAACGAAAGTGACAAGTCAAAGTTTTGCTGCCTTGCAGCTACCTGACCCATTAAAAAGTAAGCTTCCGCGCAATCAGGTTGAATCTGCAAGGCTATTTGGTAAAATGCGATCGCCTCTTCATAGTGACCTTGAGTCACTAAAGCTTGTCCTAGTTGAAGGTAAAGTTCTGAATTATCTTTTTGAATATCTATAGCCTTGTAATAAAGTTCTAAATGGTCGGGATTTTCTGCAATTGCTTGATGATAATATTCAGCAGCTTTCGCTAAGTCTACTTTTGCCCTTTGTTGCAAAGTATCTGCTAGCTTCTGTTTGATTCCGTCTTGTTCTGGCATCAAGTCAATTGCGCGGCGATAGGCTATAACGGCTTCGTCCCACTGTTGTAGCTTTACTAACACTTCTGCAAAATGATAGTAAGTCCAGCCTTGATTAGAATTAGTTGCAATGCAATGGCGGTACGCAACAGCGGCATCCTGCCAGCGTTCTAAATTAACAAGTGCATCCCCTAAATGAGCATACGACCAGGTTAGATCAGGATTTAGTTCAATTGCACGGGAGTATGCTGCTACGGCTTCATCCCATTTTCCCTGTTCTTTGAGAAGAGTCCCTAGTTGCTCATAAAGCCCTTCCCAATTTGGTTGCAACTTAATGAGTTGTCGATATACCTTGATGGTTTCCTCAATCTCTCCCTTTTTGATTACTTCGTCTAACAATACTTGATAGCTTAGTGGTGAGTTTGGGTTAAGCATATTGCCTTGATAATAACAATTTAGTGCCTCATCCCAGTACTCAAGTTTGGCCAACGCGTCCCCTAAATTGTAATAAGACCAAGGGAACTCTGGGTTTAGCTTAATCGCCTGACGATACGCAGTAACAGCCTCCTCCCAACTTTCCAGTTTGATTAGCATATCTCCTAAATTATTATACGACCAAGGATTATCCCGATTTAACGCGATCGCTTGTTGATACGCCTTTGCCGCATTTTCCCACGCTTGCAAATTTCTTAGAGCATCTCCGAACTGATGATAAATTTCCGCCGAATTCGGATTAAGCTGGATAACGTCTCGGTAAGCTGTCACCGCGTCCTCCCAGCATTCTAACGCTTCCAACGCCTTGATCAACCCATAATGGGAACCGATACTATCCCATTTGACCGCGATCGCCTGACGATAGGCATTAACTGCCTCATTCCACTCTTCTCTAGCCTTGAAAATTTCCCCACGGTTATGATAAGCCTGCGATAACTTAGGATTCAATTCAATAGCGCGATCGTAACACCATAGAGCCTCATCTACTTTCCCCTGTTGAATAACAGCATTCCCTACAGTCAAGAATTGCTCTGCCGTAACCCCTTGTGGTTCTAGCGTAAGTGCCTGATACCAACATATTGCAGCTTTATCTGACTGATTTGCGCACTCAAAAACTCTTGCTAAATTTCGATAAACCCTAGCAAATTTTGGTTCGATTTTAATTGCTTGTTGATAATAATAGATAGCAGATTCCCACTCTCGTTGTTGCGCGTACAAAGCACCTAAGTTGGCATAAGCAGGAGCAAAATTTGGTTGAAGTTCAATTGCTTTCGTATAGCATTGCCATGCCTCTTCTCTCTGCCCCTTGATCTGCTGAATATTCCCCAAGGTCTGCCACAGTCCTGCTGACATCGGTTGGATTTTCAACGCCTCTCGACAGGCTGCTTCTGCTGCTTCTAACTTACCTTCAGCCAAATAAAGTTCTGCTTGACGATTAAGCTGTACAAGTATCGTTTCTGGCTGAACTAAGGTTGTCATAGTCGTGGAATAGACTTCAGATGATTTAGGTTTTATTATATCAGCAATCCACATCTTTGCTTAAAATCAAGTTTCCCTATTGCTCTAGATAAGCACTTTTTACTAACTTGCCTCTTCTGAGCTTCTGGTGCTGGAGAAGAAGCTGTACACCCATTGGCAAGGCTTTTAGTCCCTTAATAAGGAGGTAGTTTGCATCCTGCTATACGGTTTAAGCCGTAAGTCCAGAAGAACTGTGCTGGCTTTGTAGGGAATTTTTAACTCAGCAAATTATGCCATAGACTTGATTATACCCGCAATGTTCATCCTGAATACCCTAGACGCATGAGCAGACGTTGTAAAGGCGCTAATGGCACCACCAGATCCTCAGTCAAAGGATGGGAGTACATCAGTTGCCGGATTGGATAGCAGGCAAGTCCCTCCCCCACCAGATAGTAGTGTTCCAAGTTGAGAATTTGACTAATTAGCCAGTAATAATGCCTAATGTAATGGGGAGAAAACAACTCCACCACCTTCGTTCCTGCACGACAAAATATAAGATTAGTTAGACCGCTACCGTGCAGTGAGATAATGATCTCTGCCTGTGCAAACAATCGTACTTGTTCTGTAAGGCCAAGATCTTCCAAGGCAACGATCGTAAACTCTAATTTTTTCAGATAAGCAATTACCTCCGCTTCATTCAATACCCGTCGATGCTTTGCATCCCGGCGGCTGATATAAAGACGCTTTCCTACTGAACAGGAGGCAATATCCGTCAACTCAGCAGCCATTTTCCCGTGCAGTGGCTCTAGAAGCGTTTCTCGTAAAAACTGAATACTCCAGGATTCCGCCCAACCCAAAGGCCCTGGGAATGAAGGAACCACTAAGCGATCGGCCTGAACATGGGGCATACGATCGCTCTCAATAATCTTTGCCACTGGAATCCCCAATAGCCTTAAGGTTTCGCGCTGAAACGACTGCTGGCAACTATTCACCAGGAAGTAGTCAATTTTATCCAACCGCAGGCCACTCTGTTTTAGAATAAAAAACCGGGGCAGAATATCTACCAGCCAGTGAAAATAGACATTACCTGATAACCCAGTTAATACAGCAACCGTTCCCGCAAAGTGAGTTAACGGCGGGAGTGATTCCTGGCGAAAAATCGGATGCTTCTCCGGGTGAGACTGACGGCAATTTGGTAATTCTCCGGGATACGCCCGCGAAAGATCCGCCAAAAGATAGTGATCCGCTGTTACCGTTGCGATCGCATTACAAATCAACCAGGAATTTTGCTGCGGCACCGTCCAAGTCCGTCCCTGGGGCAACAGGGCGACAAAGGCTTGGCTGGCAGTCGTCACGCGGGAGGGCACAGCACCACAGTAATGTATCCCCTGACCAACATGGGTAGCTCCTAACGCTTGGAAAATTTCCCCCAGACAATCGGCACAGTTAATCCCCGCACAGGTCTGTGGGGTTGGGCCTCCCAACCCAATCCGGCTAGGTACCGGCGGCGGCAACGGGCTAGCCCCTGCCTCGATGGTTGGTGTCGCGATCGACCACTTCTGAACCACCAGAGAAACCGGCACCCAATATGGACGGCCCGGCTGGGTTTGCCCCAGCCAATCTTGCGTCCGTGCAAAAATACCAACGATCGGTGGAGGGCATGACGCCGCTGCCCCGATCGCGGTATCCTCCCCGGTCTGAACGATCGGCCTAGTCGGGATATCATTAACCGCCCCTTGCTGGTGGCTATAATCCCATAGTTGCTTAGCATCAACCCGTGCTTGCAGAGCCAGAGCTTGGTCCAGCTTTTGGTACAACACCCTATCCTGGGGTTGCAGAGCAATCGCCTTTTGGTAATACCCTTCTGCCTGCTGAGCATGACCATACCGCAACTGCACATCCCCCCAGTAGTCATAGGTCGCAGCTAAGTGTTGATAGGCTTGGGTTAAAAGTGCCGAGTCTAGATCAAGACAGCCCTGTGGCGATTCTCCCGATCGCTCACCTAACGCCATCACCGTTCTTAAAAATTGGCTACAGGCGACCTGGGCGAGGGTAAACTCATCTGAGTGCGTTGAGGCCAGCGGGGCAGCTAAATAGTACTGAATAAACTCAGCCTGTCGTTCCAACGCAGTCACCAAAGCCACGATCGCCGCTTCAAACTGCCCCAATTCCAAATAGGAATGAATACAGTCACTCCAGGCGAAGGCATGATCCGGTTCTAGGGCGATCGCGGTTTGGAAGTACGGTACAGCCAGTTCATGCTGCTGCTGTTGCTGCCAAAGCTTAGCCAGATTGTAGTAAGCCCCGGTATAGCTCGGATCGACCTGAATCGCCTGGTGATACGCCGCGATTGCCCGATCGAGATCGATCGTCTGCAACGCTTGTCCCAAATTGCTATAAAGCGAAGCCCAATCGGGCTGTAACTGGATCGCCTTTTGGAAATAGGGAATTGCCGCCACTGGCTTGCCCAAACGCACCCACAAGCAACCCAGGTTATTCAACGCTTTGAGGTGATCGGGCTGCCACGCCAGGGTTTGTTGGTAAGCCGCGATCGCCCGCCCGAACTGCCCCTGCTGCTCCAAAATAAAACCCAAGTTATAGCAAGCTGCCACATACCCAGGACCTTGCGCGATCGCCTGCCGATAGGACGCTGCTGCCCCAGCCAGATCCCCTTGATAATACAGGAGATGGCCCAGATTATAGTGAAGTTCCGGCCAGCCAGAGTGTATGGCTAAGGCGCGCTGATACCAGATGGCCGCACCCCTAAACTGCGCCTGTTGAGTTAATAACTGCCCAAACTGGGCATAGAGATAAGCCAGGACTGCTAAATCAAAACTGTTATCCAAAGACAACCTGACTAGAAAATTTCAAAGTTATCGGCTTGGAGGTTAACACCCGTGGGCAATTGCATCAACGGCACCTCATCATCGGCGGCATCACTCGGATTGTAGTAAACCAGCCCCGTATTGGGATCATAAATAATCTTCGCCGTCACCCCATTAGAGGTCGCTGGGTCAAAATCACTAACCGTTTGGAACGCCTCACCCGTCAAGGGTCCTTTCTCTAGGGTAGGATACATCCGCTGATCCAATTGGATCGCATCCTCCGAGGGATCAAAATCAGTGAGCGTATCCAGCCCTAAAGGATTGCCCGAAGCTGCCGTTGCCACGGGGACCGTCTCCCCCTCAGTTGGGAAATACTCAAACCGGAAGGTATCAAAGCCCTCACCACCCGTTAGGCAATCATTGCCCCTATCCCCATAAATGAGGTCATTGCCACGACCCCCTTCAATCACATCATCGCCCTTGCCACCATGAAGGGTATCGTTGCCATCGTCGCCTTTAATTGTGTCTTCGTCCTGGCCCCCAAGTAGCAGATCGTTATCACTTCCCCCTTCCATCAAGTCGTTGCCCTGCCCACCATAGGCTGTATCCGCGCCTGAGCCACCGTAGATGGAGTCATCGCCTAGACCCCCAAAGATGAGATCCCTACCCGCTTGACCATCAAGACAGTCACCGCCATCCAAGCCATAAATTGTGTCATCACCAGCATCGCCCTTGAGCACATCCCCCAAACTACCGCCAAACATCAAATCGGCGCTGGTACTCCCCAACAAACGATTTTGGGCATCTTCAAGCCCCTGGATGTTTAAGCCACCTTGGCTATTGGGTGTGGAGCTTAGGGGAGTGGTTGGGTCAGTAATGACGCAAGCTGACATGGTGGTTACTCCTAAAGATACTGAGAAACCTACCACACTTTTTAATACTTTACTACCGCCTTTTCACCTGACTAATGGACAAGCCATTGGCTCAAGATTTTTGTGCATCAAATGCGAGCGTCCTTGAGTAGATTGAGAAACGCTGGATCTCGTGACTATCGAGCCAGAGAGGACTGTAGAAAGACATCATTACCAGTGAAATGACTTAACTTACAGCCGTTCCCTCTCTAATGAAGTACTGTCAAGCCTTGCGAACAAGGGGCTTAAGCCCCTTGCCTGTACCTCACTGAGTATGGAAGTGCTGTAGCCCTCGATCATGCCCCCTATAAATAGGCAAGGGTTGGAAAATGGTGTTGAATGACGAAATGTAAAATTGGTTACGTCTTCCAAGCTGTCGGAATCAAGCAAGCTGCCCACCGTATTGATGGCATCTTCCGTGCCCTGGCTAACTGTCCCCAAGCTCTAACCCCCGTAGATTCTCCTGCGGAGACGCTACGCGAACAAAAAACAGTTGTGGGGTCGGCATCCTGTAATCTGGGATGGGGGCAGTTTAACTGCCCCAAGCAGCGGGATAACGTGGCTTGGGATCGCAGGATTGGTATTTTTCAAGGTGCCCTGTATTAACGATTAACTTTCGCGCCAGTCTATCAATCAGGGATTATGTCGATCGCGTTCCCCATCAAAGCCTGCCACCTCAGCCAGGGTATAGAGCGGTCGCCCTTTGACCTCATCATAAATACGGCCAATATATTCCCCTAGGATACCAATACTCACCAATTGGACGGCACCCAGGAAAAAGATTGCGATCGCGATCGCAGCAAACCCGGTTAAAGGCGAGTTGGGCACAAACCAACGCCAATAGAACACCAGAATCGCCATGATCAACGCCATCAGGGCCGACAGTAGCCCCAAATAGGTCGCCAGTCGTAGGGGTAAGCGGGAAAACGAAACCAGACCATCGATCGCCAGCGAGAGGGACTTGCGGAAGGTATATTTAACCGTTCCCGCTGCCCGTGGGTCCCGCTGAAACGGAATCGAAGTTTGGCGAAACCCCACCCAGGCCCGTAGCCCCCGCAGGTAACGGCCCCGCTCTGGCATAGCATTCAGTACCGTGACGACTGCCCGGTCCATCAGGCAAAAATCCCCCGTATCAGCAGGAATCTCGACATCGGCCAACTGGTGCAACACCCGATAGAAGCCATAGGCCATCAACCGCTTAAACCAATTCTCTTGCCGCCGTTGGGTCCGGCGGGCATAAACCACCTGAAAACCCGCCTGCCACTGGGCCACCATCGCTGGAATCAATTCCGGCGGATCTTGTAGATCGGCATCCATCACAATCACCGCTTGCCCCCGCGCATACTGAAGTCCTGCCGTCACCGCAATCTGGTGGCCGAAGTTACGCGCCAAGCTCAGGTAGCAGATCCGGGGGTCCTGGTGATGCAATTCCCGCAGCAGGTCCAGGGTGCGATCGCGGCTCCCATCATTCACCAAAATCACCTCGCTCGTCCCGGCCAGTTGGGCCAGAACCCCTTGCAGGCGTTGATACAGTAACGGCAGCATCGCCTCTTCGTTATAGAGGGGAACCACAATGGAATAGCAAATCGGGGTTGCGGGCACCATAACCGGCCAAGATTGCAGATTAGTTCAAGGACTGGACTGAACAGGGACTCATACTGTAGGATAAGAGATTGTGAGTTTTGCACCTTCCTATGGTTGCTCTGAACGCTAACGAAATCATCCGCTCGATCGAAGCGGAACATATTAAAACCGATCTTCCCACCCTTTACATCGGCGACACCGTGAAAATCGGCGTGCGCATCCGTGAAGGGGGCAAGGAACGGGTCCAGCCCTACGAAGGGGTCATCATTGCCGAACGCAACGGTGGCATTAACCGCACGATTACCGTGCGCCGCGTTTTCCAAGGCATTGGCGTGGAACGGGTCTTCCTGGTTCACTCGCCGCGTGTTGCTAGCATCCAAGTCCTGCGACGGGCTAAGGTGCGACGGGCCAAGCTGTACTACCTGCGCGATCGCGTGGGTAAGGCCACCCGTCTGAAACAACGATTCGATCGTCCGTTGAAGTAGTAACCGACCATCCAATGTTAAGATAGGGCAGAGGCAAGAACAGACCGTTCTGTCTTGACGAGCGCTCTTAGTTCAGTTGGTAGAACGTCGGTCTCCAAAACCGAATGTCGGGGGTTCAAGTCCTCCAGAGCGCGCTGGAGCATTTCCCTGTCAACACGATCGAGTCAACCGAAAAGCCACCGATCACAGCCCCTAGCTCGACAAGGTGGCCCAATTTTCGGTTACAATAGTGTGTCTGGCTGTACAAAACAGCTTGTTTACCAGACGAAGGATGCGTGATGGCCAAGAAAGATAGCGCCGAGATTCAACCCGAATCCCAGGGCCAATTTAAAGCCCTGACCTTTCTCCAAGAAACCAAAGAGGAGTTGGATAAGGTCGTGTGGCCCAGTCGGCAGCAGTTGATTAGCGAATCAGCCGCTGTGATTCTGATGGTGAGTCTTTCAGCATTACTCATTTACCTGGTCGATCAACTGTTTAGTTGGGCGGCGACCCAGGTATTTTGATCGCGTTGTCTGGTCTGGTTTAACTGGCCCAAGTTTTATCGTGTCCGGTTTTATCATGTCCGGTTAACGTCATCGGGTTTTATCGTATCCGGTTAACGGTTTTGTGTCGCTGGCAGCGGAGAACAATTGCGCATGAGTTTTGCATCAGACGAGTTTGAGTATCCGACCAATCCTGACGATCAAGACGACTCGTCAGGGGCGGCTGCGACTGGCAAACGAACCCGTTGGTATGCAGTTCAGGTGGCCTCTGGCTGTGAGAAAAAGGTGAAGGCCGATTTGGAACAGCGGCTCAAAACCCTGGAAGTGGCCGATCGCATTTTGCAAATCGCCATTCCCCAGACGGCCTCAGTGCGTATCCGCAAGGATGGTTCGCGGCAAACGGTGGACGAAAAGGTCTTCCCGGGCTATGTGCTGATCCAGATGCTCTGTCGGCAACAGGCGGATGGCAAATTTGAAATTGACGATGAGGCATGGCAGGTCGTTCGCAGCACCCCCAATGTGATCAACTTTGTAGGTGCAGAGCAACGGCGGGGCTATGGCCGTGGCCGTGGACACGTCAAACCGTTGCCATTGAGTCCTTCCGAAGTGGAGCGCATCTTCCGCCAGACCCAGGAACAAAAACCCGTGGTCAAAATCGACATGGCCGTGGGTGACCAGATTACGGTTCTCTCCGGTCCCTTCAAGGACTTTGCTGGCGAGGTCATCGAGGTCAGCCCAGAGCGGAGCAAGCTCAAGGCTCTCCTCTCGATCTTTGGTCGCGATACACCCGTCGAACTGGAATTTAATCAGGTTCAGAAAGAGAGCTAGTCAAAATCAATGGCAAAGAAAGTCGTTGCTCTAATTAAGTTAGCGCTTCCGGCTGGCAAGGCGAACCCGGCTCCTCCGGTCGGTCCTGCCCTGGGTCAGCACGGCGTTAACATCATGGCGTTCTGTAAGGAATACAACGCCCGGACGGCGGATCAAGCGGGGATGGTGATCCCGGCTGAAATCTCTGTCTATGAAGATCGTAGTTTTACCTTTGTCCTGAAAACGCCCCCAGCGTCGGTGTTAATCCGGAAGGCTGCCGGGGTAGAACGGGGATCGGCGGAACCCAATCGTTCCCCAGCGGGCAGTATTACCCGTGCCCAGTTGCAGGAAATTGCCCAAACCAAAATGCCCGATCTGAATGCCAACGACATTGAGGCTGCGATGCGGATTGTTGAAGGCACGGCACGGAATATGGGGGTTGCGGTTCGGGATTAGACCGGCAGAATGCGGGCAGGCAAGATGCCTACCCCACAAGACTACCGGGCAACTGGATACTAGTAGCCCGAAAAGTCAATTCTGCAACGTTTGTAGTGCAGGCTTTAGCCTGGAACGACTCAAGTCGTTACTACCAACATCGCGAAACTTTACCTTTGCTGTACTAGGGTGGGCAAGATGCTTATCCTATAAGCGACCAGGAAACTGGATTCACAATTTTGTTCACTTTTTGTTCACTTTTCTGGGGGAGAGGCTCAGCCTCGTTAAGGACCCCATGTGACCTATGACACGAAAACTTTCACGACGGATGCAAGACCTGCGCAAGCAGGTGGAAGACCGCGCCTATGAACCACTAGAGGCGCTGCAATTATTGAAAGCAACCGCAACTGCCAAGTTTCCCGAATCGGCAGAAGCCCACATTCGCTTAGGGATTGACCCCAAATATACCGACCAACAACTCCGGACGACGGTGGCTCTGCCCAAGGGAACGGGGCAAGAGATCCGCGTGGCGGTGATCGCCAGGGGTGAAAAGGTGTCGGAAGCCTCCAGTGCCGGGGCCGATGTGGTTGGTTCGGAAGAATTGATTAACGAAATTCAGCAGGGGATGATGGATTTTGACCTGCTGATTGCCACGCCCGACATGATGCCCCAGGTGGCGAAACTAGGTCGGATGCTGGGGCCACGCGGCTTGATGCCCTCTCCCAAGGGGGGAACGGTGACCTTTGATCTGGCCCAGGCGATCGCGGAGTTCAAGGCTGGTAAATTGGAATTCCGGGCCGATCGCACGGGGATCGTTCATGTTATGTTTGGCAAGGCCAGCTTCCCCGCCGAAGATTTGCTGATCAACCTGAAGGCATTGCAGGAGACGATCGATCGCAATCGTCCGTCGGGGGCCAAGGGTCGTTACTGGCGCAGTATCTATGTCGCCGCTACGATGGGTCCGGCGATTCAGGTAGACATTGCCGCCCTGCGGGATCTGAAGTTAGCTGAGGCGGCCTAAGCGCAAAGTAAAGTTTTGATCACGGACTGGAGGATATCCCCTAAGCCATAACCCCCAACAAGTGAATCTGCATTCATCAGTGACACTGTAGACCGCAGGTGCATATTGCTCAATCTCCTGCCGAGGTGAACTGCACGATGCCGAGATCTGGGAAACGCTCCCGCTCGTGCGATCGTGTTTGTCCCCTCGGCAGTTATGACCGGGGGTTTTTCATGGGAAATGGGCTGGGGAATCTGCCCACTAGGGAACGCCAACCCAGGGTGATCAACCGGGTGTTCCATTTCGCAAACACAAGGAGGTGAGGTTGAGATGGGAAGAACCAAAGAGAACAAGCAGGCGATCGTCGCTGCGCTCAAGCAAACGCTGAGCGAGTCGCACCTGGCGATGGTGATCGACTATCAAGGGCTGAGTGTTGCTGAAATTACGAACCTGCGGCAACAACTTCGTCCCAGTCAAGCATCCTGCAAGGTGACTAAAAACACCTTTATGCGGATTGCCGTTGAGGGCGATGACAACTGGCAACCCCTCCAGGAGTTGCTCGGTGGGTCCTCAGCTTTCATCTTTACCAAAGATGATTTTGGGTCAGCCATTAAGGCATACCAAGCTTTCCAGAAAGCCGCCAAGAAAACCGAAATTCGGGGTGGCGTGATGGAGGGTCGCAAGCTGTCCGAGGCCGATATCAAGGCGTTGGGTGACTTGCCGTCGAAGGAACAGTTGATGGCCCAAATTGCCGGGGTACTGAATGCGGTGACCGCCAAAATCGCGATCGGGATCAACGAGGTTCCGGCTTCGTTGGGACGCGCCATTCAAGCAGTTGCCGATCAAAACCAAAGCGATGCCGCCTAGGGCGATCGCTTGACTATCGCTCGTATTCATTCAATTCACACCACAAGGAGACTGAATCATGTCCGCAGCAACCGATGAAATTTTGGAAAAGTTGAAAACCCTGTCGCTGTTGGAAGCGGCTGAACTCGTCAAGCAAATCGAAGAAGCCTTTGGTGTCAGTGCAGCGGCTCCGGTCGGCGGCATGATGATGATGGCGGCTCCGGGTGCGGGCGGTGGTGCAGCAGCGGAAGAGGTTGAAGAGAAGACCGAATTTGATGTCATCCTCGATGAAGTTCCCGCCGATAAGAAGATTGCGGTTCTGAAGGTGGTTCGGGCCATCACGGGTCTGGGTCTGAAGGAAGCCAAGGATGTGGTAGAAGCTGCTCCCAAGGCGGTCAAAGAGGGTGTGGCCAAGGATGCGGCAGAAGACGCCAAGAAGCAACTGGAAGAAGCGGGTGCCAAGGTCAGCATCAAGTAGATCCCTGGTTGTGACTTAAGGGCAATCGCTCAGGGCGATCGATCCTATTCCTTAGAATTGGCGGTGAAATCGGGACCCTCATCCTGGTTTTACCGGCAATTTTTTTGGTTTTTGGGGCTTGTTAATGCAATAGCTGCCGGCGATCGCCAAGGCACTATGGGATTGTGGGATAGCCCTCTGGGCTGTCTCGATTGCAGGTGGGCAGCGCGACCCACGCGATCGCGGTGCTATAGCTTTTTGACAGTTCTGGAAAACAAGGCACAATAGAGAGCGTCCTGAAACTTCAGGTCACGGACTAACGTCTATCCCTACGTTCATCCCTCCGAATTGATGTGAGAAGACCGACCTGTGGAGGTTCCTATGTTGTTCAAACTGTTTACCTCATCAGCTTTGCTGATGTTAACTCTGCTGGCGATTCCCGTTCGGGCGGAAAATCCCAGCCATACCAGTCGCCTTATCTCTACCAAAGCGTGTGAGAACTGTGATCTCCAGGGAGCAGGGCTGGCCCTGACCAATCTTGTGCGGGCTAAGTTAGCCGGAGCCGATTTAAGTTTTGCCAATCTCAGCCGTGCTGACCTGAGTGGGGCTGACCTGAGTGGAGCCGATCTCACCGGGGCCTCCCTCTATGGGGCTAACCTCCAGGGGGCTAACCTCCAGGGGGCTAACTTAAAAGGGACCGATTTGCGCGAAGCCTTCCTCGGAGAATCCAACCTCCACGGCACGGATCTGGCCACTGCCCACATTAAGGGTGCCCAAGCCCTACCGGTGGAAGCGGTCGGCCCCGCCCAGTTTTATAACTGGGGCCTCATCGATGCCAGCCAACGGAACTTCCAGTCGGCTTTGCACAATTACAGTCAGGCGATCGCCAATGATCCTGAGTTTGCGGCGGCTTATCTTGCTCGTAGTATTGTTCGCTTTCAGATGAGTGACGTTAAGGGAGCCGTACAGGATTCGGAGATGGCGGCGGTTTTGTTTGAAGATCAGGGACAGGCGCAAGGGCAGGAATTAGCCCAAGGGTTTGTTGATCAGATTCATGAATTGGAGAAGGCTGCCCGTAACGCCGCCCGCCGCCGCCAGGTCCAAAGTGTCATTCAGTCGATCGGCTCCATGATGATGCAATTTCTCCTCTAGTTACCTGGCCGTAACCTGGAACGCATGGCCTGGTATGACCCGATCGTGTCCCGTTGCCGAATCGTAATCCCGCTAGTCGGTGCTAGTCGGTGCTAGTCGGTGCTATAGCGTTCTTCGGCCCAAGGGTCTCCCCGATGGTGGTAGCCATTGCGCTCCCAAAACCCCAGTTCTTGCTCAGCTAAGAACTCAATCCCGTTAATCCACTTGGCGCTTTTCCAGGCATAAAGGTGGGGCACAACCAACCGCACGGGTCCCCCGTGATCCGCAGGCAAGGGTTCCCCAAACACTTGGTGGGCAAGGAAGTTTTCGGACCGACAAAAATCATCTAGGGCGAGATTGGTGGTGTACCCGCCCTCACAGTGGATCATCACATGGGCAGCTTCTGGGGCGATCGCGCTCCCTTGCAGCAAATCAGGAATCGTTACCCCCTGCCACTGCACATCAAGCTTGGACCAGGTGGTCACACAGTGAAAATCTGCCGTGAAGTGCTGTTGCGGCAACGCCAGCAGATCTGCCCACCGCACCACCCGCTCAGTCACAAGGCCCCAGAGCCGCAAGGACCAGCTTTCCGAGGTGATCTGGGGCGTGACCCCATAGGTTAAAACTGGAAACCCCTGCGTCAAATATTGACCAGGGGGAACCCGCTCCGGGGACGGCGGTGGCGTGGAGGGTAGATTACCGTGCATAGGAGGAACCGTTATCCGTTAAGGAAGGAGCAACAACGAAGGCTCTCTCGGTCAAGCCAACGGTATTAACCTAATTTATTCTTCGCCTTCCTCTTCATCTGCTTCAGCCGGTGGATAGACGAAGCCAGCCGCCCGACCGGTCAAAATGGATTTACCCAGGGACAGTGCCCGTTGGGCTTGGGCCTCAGCCTTGCGCTTCCAACTGGCCCGCCGCATATCGCGCTTCGACTTAGATGTTTTCTTCTTGGGAACGGCCATTGCTTACCCCCTCGATCCTCGATCGCTCAACAATGAAAAATTGACACTTTTTCTAGTCTACGCTGTCTTTTCGCGAATTGATCGATCAAGGTGTGCTTTTCTAGACGGCAATGCGTGGGAATTAGGGGGCGGGTTTGGGTACTAGAGAAACGTACAGCGGCGGCACGGCTCGGCATCCAGACGGGTCAGTGTGGATTCGCGGAGCGATCGATAGGCTGGAGCATTGTAGATCTCCAGCACGTGTTGAGTCCGCACGTCACCGATCGGCCATGCAGCCTGACCATCCATACAGCAGTGGGCTACCTTGCCCGTGGCAGTAATGGACAGGTCAAACCAGCGCTCACAACCGACATTCGGGACGGGGCCAATCGGTGTATCTACTTGGCCTAGCCATCCCCCGCGCTGGAAGACAGAAAGCTTGAAGTGGGGGAAATGATCATAGACCCATTGCATAAATTCGTGGTCTACAGGGGTCCCATCGCCAACCCTGGACAAAATCACGGGGAACGGGAGCTTGCCATCCGCTTTGTATTGATGCAACATCCGCAGGCGATCGAGGGTGTGCTCATAGGAGAGCGACATGGTGGCCTCATAGGCATCCCGGCGATGATCATTAAAGGAAATCCACAGGTAGCTGATATTTTGGATCGATAACAATCGCTTGAGCCGGGATTCTGTTAGCGGTGAGGCGTTCGAGGTTAGGGTAATTTGAGCATTGGGCAACTTGGCATTAATCGTCGCCAAAATGTCAAATAGACGCTGTTCCAGGAACGGTTCACTCACCTTAAAGGGTGACAATTGAAAGGGCAGATCAGCCGGAATCGCCGTCAAGTCATCAATAACCTTGGCAATTAGGTCATCCGGCATGACGGTGCCTTTGCGTTCTAGGGTTGGGTAGGGGCAGAAGTTGCAGGCCGCGCTACAGAGGGCTTTGGTCTCTAAATGGACATGCTTGGGATAATCCAGGTAGGGTGTTTGCTGGGTTTGAAGAAATCCCTGCTGGTATTGTTGCCATCGCTGCGATCGTTGCCGTCCTTGGATCGCTTGGGGATGCGCCGGGTTGGTTTCAAGAATTTGGTCATATAGCCGGATGGCTTGTTCAAACTGCCCTGCCTGACAGGCTTGCTCGGCCTGGGTCAGGAGGATGGTCAGTAATTCATCCAGCCACAGGGAAAGTTGATCGGGGGGGGCGTCGTAGAGAACCGAGAACCAGGTTGAGCTAGCGGTGTCGATCTCGCCATCTAGGAACCAGGCCAATCCCAGGTACCAATAACTTTCTCGATCGTTGGGTGTAATTTCAATCTGTTGCTGGAGTTGCGCGATCGCTTGGGCATAATTGCCTTGGGCTAAGGACTCTAGCGCCGAATCCTTCAGAGGGGTACTGAGATTTTCTGAAGCGGTTACTGGCATAGATAAACTTACTCGCGACAGGGCAATGACTAGCGGAAACGGGCTATCTCTTCTGTTGTACTCAGTTTTGGCCGGAATTGGGTTGCGTTTCAGAAGCAGGCAGCGGGGTAGGTGCCCCACCTACAAGGAAAGGATGAAGGGTCATCAAGAGAATACGTGCAGCCCTAGAGGCCCAGAGGCTGGAATTGTAAAATTATATTGCGATACTTTTGGCCTAGGGTGCTCTAGGGGAGGCAGCAGGGAACACTTTCATCGTGGTGGCTGAGTAGTTGGGATTGGGAGGGTGATCGGCGTTAACAGCCAGTAATCTCCTGCGATAAGGAAATTCTATCTATATGACAACCAGCATGACGACCAGCGATGAAAATGACGAATTTCTACATGATCCCCGCTATCAGGACATTATCCAGGCCCATCAAAGCCTCACTCAGGATAATAGTGATCTCGTTTATAAGGAACTTCAACCTGTCGTTGATGCTTTTCGTAGCCTAGAGCGATCGCTGCAACGGCGATTGAGCGCACTGGTGCCTGGTCGCCTTGGGCTGAGTCAGTCGCAGGAAAAGGTGACGGAGGCTGTCCGAGGGATCTATGAACGCTTGGCTAGCGAACGGGCAACTGATATCGAACATATTCGCTCGGCGTGGACTGCGAAGCAGCGATCGCTCGGCCATTTTACGATCGTGATGATGGGGCGCACGAAGGCAGGTAAGAGTACACTGTTTGCTACCCTACTCGGTCAGGGGTATGAGCGAATCGGCAGGGGACAGCAACGCACAACCAGGGAAAACTATACTTATGACCTTGGGAATGGTATTCGGTTGATTGACACGCCGGGAATTGCAGCGGTGGGCGGTGAGGCAGATGAAACTGAAGCTCTCAAGGCAGTTGATGAAGCCAATTTAATTTGCTACATCGTGACAAACGATAGCATTCAAGCCAGTGAGTTCGAGTTCTTAGGCAAGCTCAGACAACAAACCAAGCCACTGATAATCCTGCTCAATGTTCAATACAATCTACTTGATGAGCGACGCTTAAGAATATTTTTGAGAGGAAAAGCTGATGAGATGTTAACGGGATCAGAGATCGAAGCGCATAAGCAGCGAATTTTTAGTTATGCGCGAGAACATTACCAGAATGATTCAATCGTTGTGATTCCTGTTATGCTTTTGGCCGCAAGGTTATCTCGCCAGCGAGATGACGATCCAATCTGTGAACAATTGTATGCAGTAAGTCGTATTCAGGATTTTCTAGATTGGATTGATCAAGCTTTTCGAGAATATGGCTCACTGTTAATACCACAAATGCTGATTGGAGAAATGGCGGCATCCATGACAGGTCCACTTGGAATCATCCAGAAAGAAAGGCAAACCTTGCAAGGGATGATAGGCCGACTCCAAAACAGTCAGAGAAACGCACGAAATAAGCTCGAACGTGTATATGAAGAGATTAGACAAGAAGCTAAGGTTGAGATCGAGGAGGTTTATCAAGAAATTCTGAATGCTATTCCTGAGTTTGCACGTCACAATTGGGACAGCAGCCCGCGACAGCAGCAGCAGGCGTGGAATGAGTTTATCAATCGTAGGAGACTCACAGAAAATTTAAAAGCTAACGGTAAAACCATTGAATCTGAATATAGAAATCGGATTAAAGATGTTTTAGAGGAGATAGGCAAAGACATTGAATTTTCTCGTGAATTTAGAGAATATAGCGTGGGTTTTTCTGGCGTTGATCCAGGTTTTAATTTCCGTACTGCTTTGGGATATGGTGCGGTATTAGCTGGGGGACTATCTATACTGATGCCGGGTATCCCTGCGATAGTGTTATTTGCATCAGCAGTAGGGCTAAGCTTTATAGTACCTTTTCTAGCAGACAAGAAGAAACGCCAACAAGAAGCTTGTCGTAAAATTTTAGAAAATCTAGAGCCAAAGATTAGAAATGAGAAAGAGACTTCTGTGAAGGAGATGATGAAGATCTTAGAAAATCTGCATGATCAAGTCAATAATAGTGTGAACGCCTATTTTCATGTAATCGTTGGAGAATTTGGTGCTATTGCTGGCGACTTATCAGAAGCAGAAGAGATACTGCAAACAGCAGAAAATAGGTTAAATAAATTCTTTGCCCTACGAATTCTCGACTGGTGTAACGATATTCAGAGTGTCTCTCTATATGAGCAATTAAGTCGTGAGATCGATAAAATCAGGCGTGAATATGGAAACTACTTTGAAATTTATCTAGGTAAAGGTTATCCGCCTCCTTCCCTAAACAAGCAACAGCAATGTAGCCAGATTTTGGGTGAGCACGTTTCTTTCATCAGTAGTCCAATTAGTTTTCCTTCGACTAGAACGCAAGATAACATTGATGGCCCTGCCTTAAAATCTAATCAGAACTATAATTCTATGGAAACCTGGTTATTATAGATGTAGGGAATCTGATCAGATCGTTTACAGAGGAACATTGAAATGAAAAATCAAGGGAAAAATTTACTCATGAATACATCTGAGCTAAACCTAGCCAATGTTTATTCCAAGTTTGATCGTGCTATTGAAGATTTTCAGAGTCTCCTCAAGTCAAGCAATAGATCTGAAGTAGATGCATATTTGCAGAAATTAGATGCTGAGAGGAAGGCCATTCGTACTAACCCTGTGCTTAAGCTTGCCTTTATCGGTCAGTATAGTGCCGGTAAGTCTACAATTATTTCTGCTTTGACAGGTAATCGTGAAATCGCGACGGGAGCAGGCATCACCACTGACACTGCAACGACTTATGATTGGAACGGTATTCAGATTATGGATACTCCCGGTATTGGCACAGAACGACAAGATCATGATGAGATTACCTATCAAGCCATTGAACAAGCTGATCTTTTGGTATTTTGTACGACTCACATGCTATTAGACGATCATATTATCCAGCATTTTCGTAAATTAGCCTATGAAAAACGCTATAGCCATAAAATGATGTTGATTGTCAATAAACTGTCGGCTGAAGCTGGCGATGAAGATGAAAAAATTAAAAACTATCGTGCCAGTTTACACCAAGGTCTAGATCCCCATAATCTTAATGATTTTCCCGTTTGCTTCCTCGATGCAAAGGATTATTGTGATGGCATGGATGAACATGAGCCTGAACTCGTTGAGATTAGTCGCTTCTCAAAGTTCATTGACGAACTTAACAAGTTTGTGGCCGCGCATGACAGGCTTGCACAATTGGATACGCCAATTCGTCGTGTCTTAACCTATGCAGAAGAAGTTGAAACTTGGTTTGTCCAGCATCCAGAACAAGATCGTCGATTCCTTGAAGCCCTGACTCGAATTACTCGTCGGATTCGTGATGAACGTCATAAGCTCAATACTGCTGTTAAACGTATTACCTTAAACCCAGAAGTGTTGAATCTTAAGATTTTATTTTCTAAAAATAGACACACTAAT
>JBBILC010000098.1:0-21659 GCA_037445115.1 Coleofasciculaceae cyanobacterium bin_20 | reverse complement strand
GATTAGTGTGTCTATTTTTAGAAAATAAAATCTTAAGATTCAACACTTCTGGGATCAGGGGCACAGTTTGCGACCTTAGTCGGTGCGCCCACGATCGCGGCCAGTAACTTTGTGATCCAGGTTTAGCCTGAGCGCGATCACCCCACCCTTGCCCTTATTCCCAACGCTGAGTAAACGTGCTCACCAGGAAGGGGAGCGATTAGAATGGGGATGCGTCCTGATCGGAGTCATGCCCATGAATGACCAAAGTGACCAGAGTGCTAATCCTGCCATTGCCCAACTGGGCAACCCCATCCTTCGCGCTGAAGCCGAGCCGATTCATGACCTCCGCGACGAGCGGGTGCAAGCCCTGATTGATCAACTTTTGACGACGGTACAGCAGGCCAATGGGGTCGGGCTGGCTGCGACCCAACTCTCGGAGCCGTACCGGGTGTTGGTGATTGCCTCACACCCCAGTCCCCGTTATCCCCATGCGCCAGAAATGGCCCCGATCGCCCTGATCAACCCGCGCCTGGTGGCCCACTCGGCGGAAACGGTGACGGATTGGGAGGGGTGCCTGAGTGTGCCCGGTATCCGAGGGCTGGTGCCGCGCTATGAATGGGTGACGGTGGAATATACCGATCGCGAGGGCAAGCTCCAACACCAGGAATTGACGGGCTTTGTGGCCCGCATTTTTCAGCATGAGTATGACCACCTGCATGGTCTGGTTTTCCTCGATCGGGTGCAGGATACCCACCAGTTGATGACGGAAGCGGAATACCAACGCCAAGTCATTAACTCCTGTGCCGCCTGAGACCGCCGAGACGGCTATCCCACGATTAAAATTTGTGTCACCTGAGTCTGATGGATAGCCCCAAGTTAACCGGGTGCAGTCACGCCTAGGTTTCGCAGGGTTTGTAGTGAAAGGCTCTAGCCCCTGACGACTAAAGTCGTTACTACGAACACTGTAGTGTAAGGCTCTAGCCCCTGACGACTAAAGTCGTTACTACGAACACTGTAGTGTAAGGCTCTAGCCCCTGACGACTAAAGTCGTTACTACGAACGTTACGCACGTTGCAGCGTTTATTGTCTGGTCTAGTAGCCGGATGGATAGTGTGATGTCTGATGTACTTTCGGCCTTTTGCTCCGTCTATGGTCCGGTTAAGTCCTGGCGATTTGGCCAGTCCCTCGGCATTGACCCGATCGGGCCGGTGTCTACCTGTTCGTTTAACTGTGTCTACTGCCAGTTGGGGGAAATCCAGCAAAAAATCAGCGATCGCCGTCTGTTTGTGCCCACTGCCCAGATTGCGCAGGATCTAAACGGCTTTGCCCCTTGGGATGTGGATATCATCACCCTGAGCGGTAGTGGCGAACCGACGCTAGCCCTGAACTTGGGGGACATTCTCACGCGGGTGAAAACGATGACGGGCCGACCCACGGCGGTGTTGACCAATGGCACGATGTTGAAGGATGCCCAGGTGCGATCGGAGTTGGCGATCGCCGATCGGGTGGCCGTCAAACTGGATGCGGTAACCCCGGACCAACTGCGCCGGGTCGATCGGGCGGTACCGGCGATTACCTGGGAGAGCCTCTGGCAAGGGATCTGCCAATTTCGGCGCGAGTACAGGGGCTTTCTGGCCGTGCAGACCATGTTGTTAAGCCCGTGGTCAGCGGCGGAACAGGATATCTACGTGCAACTGCTGCGGGCGCTACAGCCGGACGAAGCACAACTGAATGTCCCCACCCGTCCCAAACCCCTCACCTATCAACTCGATGCGCGGGGTAACCACGAACCGGAGGGCTGTCCCTACCCGGTGCAAATTCTGAAGCAGGTGCAACCGGAGGTACTGGTAGCCCTGGCCGATCGCATTCAGGCAGAAACCGCGATCCCCGTGCGAATGCCGCCCCACCTGGCCGAACACTGGCAAAATGCCAACGCTGATGATGTCTGAATCGTCATCGGCACTAGCGTGGGAACGGGGCGATCGTTTTTTTGAACTCCAGTCCCCGTGGCTTACCCTGATTGGTGAACATTGGCGCGACGATCGGCAGCAATCCTTGGAATATTGGCGGGTAGAAAAGGCCGATTCCGCGATCGTGTTGCCCCTGTGCCAGGGCCAATTGCTACTGCCGCCGCCCAGCTATCGTCCCGGTCTGGGCAAAAGCACCCTGGACTTCCCCGGTGGCCGTGTCCCCGTTGGGCAATCTGCCGCCGCCGCGATCCCGACTATTGTGCAACGAGAATTGCAGATCCCCCCCGACAGTATCCAACAGCTTGACCCCCTCAACTCGGAAGGTTGGGCCGTGAACAGTTCCTTCTCGAACCAACGGCTCTATGGGTTTGTGGCCCAGTTGGATGCCGCGATCCTGGCCACGGAAGTCGCCCCCCATTGGCTACACTACGCGACCACACCAGCGGGCGTGCGGGACTTGCTGGCGGTCCTGACTTGTTTGCAGTGCCGTGCCCTACTTTTGGAATGGTGGCTGGCTAATCGATAGCTAAAGGGCGTCATTTTCGGGATGCTTATTTGAATCATGCGCAACAGATTAATGACCCGATCGAGATGCTTCTGGAGATGGCACTGGCAGATTTCCTTGATCCGGATTCACTTACTTTTACGGACTGTAAGCCTCAAATTGGATTGCCGATCGCTGATATGGAAATCTAACCCAACCCAATCAGTGCAATTTTATAGCGTAAATGCCAACGGTAGGGGCAAGGTTGCGGGTTAATCTGGCGGGGAAATGGCTAATCTCTCTGAACCTGCCCTGGTGGGGGAATATGACGATTTTAAGGTAACTCCTGGTGTGGTGTGAATCCTAGATGGGGGGCAGGTTTATTCAGACGATCGGTCAATGCCACAGATAACGGTGAACCTGCCCCTACGCAACTGCTGAAATGTTAAATCTGGTGAGTTTATCCATTGGCTTTGTTGAGGCGCACGGTGTTTGACCCAACCTACGGCTACTCTCCAGATGCATCCTGTGGCGATCGTGGCGGCCAGAAGGTGCTGGGTTGCGGTTGGTTGGCATCCACCATCGTAAGGTGTAATGTTTGCATGATACGATCGACATCGCGATCGCACCATGCCTTTGGTAACCGTAATTTCAGTAGGATGCTATGAGTACAACGGTCACCCTGGATATTCCAGGTGCCATTTATCCCAGGTGCCATTTATCAATGTTTACTCCAGACGGCTGAGGCGACGCAACAACCGTTGGAAGCGGTATTGAGCGGTTTATGCTACGGAAGACACAGGCGATCGTGCTCTTGCGTTGGCGTGGGCATTTGATTGGGGTCTAATTTTGGATAAACTTGAGGAACGAGCAAAGAGACTGCTACAAACACTTTTGTCGGTACCGTTTGAGTCCTGTGCATCAATTACCCGTGACTTTCGCGATCTATCATTGTCACCAGGATTGTATGCTGTCAGACATCGATCGCAGGGGTTACTTTATCTTGGCAAGGCTAAAAAGCTCCGTGAGCGATTTAGGGGTGGACATAAAGCTTGTACCTGGTCGTGGTTGGATAATTATGACCACCGAGATGTTGCGATTTCGTTTGTATCCCTCTCTATCGTTGATGTTCTACAATTAGGAGATGAGCTAGAAAGCATTCTGATTCATGCGACGCACCCCCCATACAATGCGAAATATCCCAGTAGAGACTGAACGAAGGGGTTAACAATGCCAACGCTTCCACAAACTGAGAGGAAACATTTGAGCCATGATGCAGCGTTGATGTTGTTGGCTGTGTTACCCGATCACATTCGGGATGCTTATTTGAATCATGCGCAACAGATTAATTACCCGGTCGAGATGGTTCTGGAGATGGCACTGGCAGATTTCCTTGATCCGGATTCACTTACTTTTACGGACTGTAAGCCTCAAATTGGATTGCCGATCGCTGATATGGAAATCTAACCCAACCCAATCAGTGCAATTTTATAGCGTAAATGCCAACGGTAGGGGCAAGGTTGCGGGTTAATCTGGCGGGGAAATGGCTAATCTCTCTGAACCTGCCCTGGTGGGGGAATATGACGATTTTAAGGTAACTCCTGGTGTGGTGTGAATCCTAGATGGGGGGCAGGTTTATTCAGACGATCGGTCAATGCCACAGATAACGGTGAACCTGCCCCTACGCAACTGCTGAAATGTTGAATCTGGTGGGTTTATCCATCGGCTTTGTTGGGGCGCACGGTGTTTGACCCAACCTACGGCCACTGCTACTGATCCTCTTGTGGGGTAGGCGTCCCGCCTGCCATTCTCAGGCGTCCCGCCTGCCATTCTCAGGCGTCCCGCCTGCCATTCTCAGGCGTCCCGCCTGCCATTCTAAAAAGATGTTTGCCATGTTGAAATTTTTGTTGGCTATGCTGAAGGCTGACAGGCCAGAGGCCCATCCCACACGAAGGCTGACCGGATAATGCTTTGCTGCTTGAACGTTACCAAGCAGTTCATAACATCTAGCTAGTTGATGTAAAACCCTATAATCCTGAATAATATTGAGAGTAGATACCGCCATTCCCTCTCTAATGAAGTACGGTCAAGCCTTGCGAACAAGGGGCTTAAGCCCCTTGTCTGTACCTCACCAGGCATGGAAGTGCTGTAATATTGAGGGTAGACTCACAGAGATTGACACCTTCTCAAAAACGACGCTGTTTTTGCCAACGATGAGAGGGTCTCTAATGAGCCGCGATCGTTGGTTGTATCACCACCACCCCATAGGCCGTGGGGGAGAGGTACTGTTGTGCCGCCTGCTGCAAATCTGCCGCCGTCAGTTGGCGAATGTGTTCAGGGTAGGCCAGGGCCGGGGCTAGGTCCTGGAGAAGGGTTTGGTAATAGCCATAGAGATTGGCCCGATCACGGGGGGTTTCATTGCCAAAGACAAAGCGATTGGCCACCTGTGTCCGTACCCGGTTAATTTCCGATGCCTGGATCGAGGTTTCGTGAAGCTGGCGGATATGGTCCACGATCGCTGCCTCTACCCGCTCTAGGTTTTCACTGGGCAAGTGGACTGAAATATAAAACACCCCCTGCAACCAATGGGTGAGATTACTCACAGCAATACTGGAGACCCACTTCCGCTCCTCCCGCAGGTCCTTGACTAACCGGGAAGTGCGCCCATGCCCCAGGATCGAGGCGAGGACATCAAGGGCGTAGGTTTCGCGCAGATCCCTTAATCCAGGCACTCGCCAGGTCATCACAAGGCGAGCCTGTTGCAGGCGATTGTCCCTCCACTCGCGGCGGACGACCTCGGTAAACATGGGTTCCGGGTCACCCAGGGGCTTTCCCATCGGCATGTCGGCAATGGGCAGGGGAACTGGCCCAGCCGACTTGGGGGGGGGAGCCGTAGCCTCTAACGCTTGGGTCACGGTTTCGATCATCGCGGCAACGGGTAAATTACCCACCACCACCGCCGTGAGGCGATCGGGTTGGTACCAGTATTGGTGAAAATCCCGCATTTGTTGCGGTACCAGGGATTCGATCACCGTGGTTGGGCCGAGCACCGGTCGCCGATAGGGCAAGTAATCAAATGTCGTTTCCATTGCCCGGTAATAGGTGCGCCGCCGGGGATTATCCTCCGCCCGTCGAATTTCCTCCAGCACCACCAACCGCTCACTCTCAAAATCACGATCGGGAATGCGGGGATTGAACACGACCTCCATCTGGAGCGGCGCCAGGGTCACAAAATCCTGGGGAGCCGTCGTGATATAGAAATGGGTGTAATCCTGACTGGTGGCCGCATTGGTCACCGCCCCCCGCTCCTCAATGCGGCGTTCAAACTCCCCTAGGGCCAGTTGCTCCGTCCCTTTAAAGACCATGTGTTCCAGGAAATGGGCCATCCCGTTAATCGTATCGGCTTCCATCCGCGACCCTACCCGAAACCAAACACTGAGGTTTACCACCTCGACGGGCATTTGTTGCGCCACGATCGTCCCCCCGTTCGCTAACCGATGGACGATCGGGGCTTCCAGGGCACGAACCGGATCACGGGTGAGAAGCGTCATAGAGCATACCGGAGCAAACAACTAACGCCTTGATCATACGCAATCAGCCCCTTTTGTGGGCTAGGCCCCTGACCGAGTGCGGAAAAATCTGCCCAGCCCCAGCCGACTGGAACCACGGTTCCACTCCCAATTCAAAATTCAACATTCAAATCTCCTCTTCCCTCTCCCCTGCTCCCTATCCCTCCCAAAGCGCTAAGATGCATTCATTGTCCTGATCAAAGCGATGGACCTGCTAGAGTACCAAGCGAAAGAACTATTTCAGGCGATGGGTATCCCCGTCTTGCCCTCCCAGTGCATCAGCCAGCCCCAGGACCTCAAGGGGCTGAAGATTCCCTACCCCGTGGTGTTGAAATCCCAGGTGCGGCGCGGGGGACGGGGGAAGGCGGGGGGCGTCCGGTTTGCGGAAAATACGATCGACGCGATCGCAGCGGCCCAAACGATCTTTAATCTGCCCATTATGGGGGACTACCCCGATATCATCCTCGCCGAAGCCAAATATGACGCCGATCGCGAATTCTATTTGGCCGTGGTCCTTGATACTAGCCTGCGGCGACCCGTTCTCCTGGGGTCCCAGGAAGGGGGGATGAACGCCGAGGCGACCTTTAGTCAGGTCCAGCGCGTGATCGTGGATCAAGACTTTTCGCCCTTCTATGCACGACGCTTAGCGATCAAAATGGGTCTCAAGGGCAAGCTGATCGCGTCGGTTAGCACGGTTGTGCAGAAAATGTATAAGTTATTTCTCCAAGAGGATTTGGATTTAGTCGAAATCAATCCCTTGGGGGTGAGTGTCAACGGCGATGTCATGGCCCTGGATGGCAAGGTGACGGTTAATGATACGGCCCTCAATCGCCACCCCCACTTGACCACCCTGACCGCCCGCTTGGCCCCCGCACGTTCCTTGCCCCCGGTTTTGGAGCCAGCGATCCGCTTGGAACTGGGAGGCGCGATCGGCATCATCTGCAATGGTACGGGCCTCACCCTGGCTACCCTAGATCTGCTGTACCAGGCCAAAGGCAAAGCGGGAAGCTGTCTGAATTTAGGCGGGGATGCCCAAGCGGATTGGGGGGCGGCTCCTCTGGCGGCGGATGGCGAAGATGCGCACCTGCCCACAGTAGGGATGCAGAGCCAATTGGCCGAAGCCCTGGCGTTACTTAGCCAAGAGCCTCACCTGCGGGTGATTCTGATTCACCTGGTCAGTGGTACCCTCGATGGCACAGCCCTCATCGACACGATCGCGACCTATCTAAAACGTCAGGAGCGGCTCCCCCGTTCGCACGGGCTGCCCGCCCTCGTGATCCGGCTACTGGGACCAAGCCATGCGGCCACCCTGGCGGCCCTGGCCACCCTGGAAGGCGACACGGCGATCGCGGCACAACCAACCAGCGGGGACAAGGTCCCAATCTTTTGCTACGACACCCTAACCGAGGCGATTGCCCAGGCTATCCACCTGGCCAAAACCAATCGAGCTGAAAAAGCGAACAGAACGCCCAAAGCGGCGAAGGCCAGCCAAAAATCACCCACCTTATGAAATTCAACCCCCAGAGTCAAGTCATCGTTCAGGGTATCCTCGAACCTCTCGGCCAGATCTATGCGCCCCAGATGAAGGCCTACGGCACCAATGTGGTGGCCGGGATCAGTCCGGCGGGGGAACGCAGCGAGTGGCACGGTATTCCCATTTTTGATCTGGTGGAACAGGCGATCGCGGTGAATGGCAGCGTAGATACCACCGTGATCCTCACCCCCCCCTACCAAGTCCTGGATGCGGCGCTAGAAGCCCTGGCGGTGGGCATTCGCCAAATCATCATCCTCAGCCAGGGGGTCCCGCCGATGGATATGGTGCGGCTACTGCGGCGGGCGGAGGCCCTAGAGACCCTGATTGTCGGGCCTAATTCACCGGGATTGATTGTGCCCGGTCAGGTCTTGCTGGGTACCCATCCCCCGGCCTTTTACCGGCCCGGTCCGGTGGGGCTGCTGAGCCGGAGCGGCACCCTCACCTATGCCGTGGCCCAGGAACTCACCCAGGCGGGGTTGGGGCAGTCGATCGCCCTTGGCATTGGGGGGAATCCACTGGTTGGCTCCTCCTTTTCCCAATGGCTGCAAATCCTGGATGAAGACGATCAAACTGAAGTCATTGTGTTAGTCGGGGAACTGGGCACCGATCAGGAAGAGATGGCAGCAGACTACATTGCCGAAGCGATCGATACACCCGTGATTGCCTATATTGCGGGTCAGTCCTTGCCAACATTGCCCTTACCCAGTCAGGCGCTCCTCCCCCCCCAACACCGGATCATGCCCTTCAGCCTTACGGCGGAAAGTGCCGTTGATTTTGGCACCCCGGCTCGCAAAGTTGCTGCCTTTAAGCAGGCCAAAATTCCCGTGGCCCAATCCCCCGCCCAAGTGCCCGAACTGGTCAAAAAAGCCCTCAAACAAAAACGCACTTAGTGGGGCAGACGCTCCCATGTTAAGATGCAAGACAATCCTGAAATCCCTGACCAAAGCGAGGTATATCAATTCATGGAAGCAGCACTGCTACTGGCAAAGTTACCTGAAGCCTATCAAGTCTTTGATCCCCTAGTCGATGTTCTGCCCCTGATCCCCTTGTTCTTTTTGCTTCTAGCCTTTGTATGGCAAGCCGCTGTTGGATTTAGATAATTAATCGCAAGCGCGGTTTTGTAACATTTTGCAATAAACTTTGCCATAAATTTGTGTTGAGGGGGCGGTTTTGATGTCCCCTTTTGCTTGGCTATTCTGTCGAGTGGCAATAGTCAAAATGACCGTAACGATCGCCCCTTACCGGAGATGTAGACATGGCTAAGTTACTTTACCTGGAGTGTTCACCTCGGAAGGAACGTTCCCATTCGATCGCAGTGGCCCACGCTTTTCTGGAACAGTACAAAGCCACTCATCCCGATGATACGATTGAAACCCTAGACCTGTGGGCGACTGACCTACCGCCCTTTGACGGGGAAACCCTGAACGCCAAGTATGCGGTCCTGAGTGGGTCTGCCCATACCCCGGAACAGGCGGCGGCTTGGAATGCAGTGGCGGCGGTGGCCGATCGCTTCAAGGCAGCAGACAAGTACCTCTTCAGCATTCCCATGTGGAATTTTAGTATTCCCTATCCCCTCAAGCACTACATTGATGTGATCACCCAACCGGGCCTCACCTTTAGCTTTTCCCCCGAAACCGGGTATCAGGGCTTAGTCACGGGCAAACCCGTGGTGGTGGTCTATGCGCGGGGTGGCGAATATCCCAGTGGCACACCCGGTGAAGCGATGGATTTGCAGGCGGCCTATGTCAAGCTCTGGCTAGGGTTTATCGGCTTTACCGAGATTCACTCAATTTTTGTTGACCCCACCCTGGCTCCCCCGGAGGTGGTGTCGGCGAAGAAGGATGCGGCGATCGCCCAAGCAACCACCCTAGCTGCCAGCCTGTAAGGTTGGTATTGTCAGTCTCTACAGCCGCTCCCTCTCTAATGAAGTGCTGTCAAGCCTTGCGAACAAGGGGCTTAAGCCCCTTGCCTGTACCTCACTGAGTATGGAAGTGCTGTATCACCGACAAAAAAACTTCTTCAGTTGCTGTCCGTGCTCCGAGTCGGGGGCTATGGCTCTGCCACCTAGCATGGATGCCAGCATTCGGGCACCCGTCAGCGTCCCCCGTTCTGTACCGTTCAAGAAGGTTGTTAACGCCTCGCGTTCCGTATCCGCGAGGAAGGTGATGATTATGGTTTCTGTTGCACCCGTTTTGCAGTCCAGGTGCATATGCCGCAACGTCGCGTCATAGGGCTGGTTATCAGTGAAGTCGAACCCAGGCATCAATTGCGGCAGGAACTCAACGACGGTCAACTTCCAGATAGGACCTTGGGATGACTGTATGCCATCTCGCCAGATAAGTATCTGGGTTGTTCCATCGTTGTGGCTGAACTCCTGGGCCAGCGCCGGGACCACCGTCAATACCAGTGTCGCGATCGCTGCGATGCCTATGCTTTTGCTTGTCATTGTTTATCCTTTAACGCTAATCGGTGTATAATTCCCCAACCTTGGGTTAACGTAACGCTCAAGCCAGTTTAGGCTAGCGTTGCTGGTCTTAAAATGAATCGTTCATGAGTCTTTCACGAGGGATGACCCGATGGCGCCAGGGGGGGGGAAGGAAGCCTCAGCCATTACCCAGGGGATTAACACGGGTTGGAAGGTCTGGTTAGTTCTCTTGGTTGCCTATTTAGTGCTGGGGTTACCCCTGCGCCTCAGTTTGGTGTTAAGCCTTTTGAGTGGGGTATGCAGTGGCTTAATCGTGGCTTGGTGGCAGTCGAGCGAGACTAGCCCAACGGAGAAACCTCCGTCGGAGCCGTTATCTCCAGAAGCCGCCAATCCCAAGAAAAAACCTTGACTCCTCCTCTCTCCTCTCGATCCTCTATCCTATAAGTGGGCATCCTAGATAACTGGAGGGATCACCTTGGGCCTGGGTCTGCCACGGTTTATTTCCCCCCCCCATGCCAGCGATTACCATCCTGAACTGACCGGGAAGGGGCGGGATTTGATGCCTAGCTAGGGTTCACCTAGTGCCCCATCCCCACATTAAATAACTATGACTATATAGGGAAGATCTATGGTCGCTTCTGCTTCGACAACCATGCTTTGGTCTAGTGCTTTATCGACGCGTCCCTCCCTGGAGGCCGCGATCGCGGAAGTGGTGATGCGGGCGAAGCAGGACTTGGCGGGAGCCAGACCCGACTTAGGTCTCCTGTTCATTTCGGCTGCCTTCACCAGTGAGTTCCCACGGGTCCTGCCCCTGTTGCAGGAATATCTGGATCTCCCAGCCCTGATCGGCTGTGGGGGCGGTGGGATCATCGGTCGTGCTGCCACGGGTCGCACGCAGGAAGTGGAAGCAGCTCCCGCTCTGGCCCTCACCCTGGCCCATTTACCTGGTGTCAAGGTGGAAACTTTTCATATTGAGGCTGCGGATCTCCCGGATCTGGACAGTCCCCCCGATACTTGGGTGAATTTGATTGGCGTTGACCCCAGCGATCGTCCCCAATTTATCCTGCTGGCCGATCCGGGTTCCTCGCGGATGACGGACTTGCTGCAAGGGTTGGACTTCGCCTATCCCCAGTCGGTGAAGCTGGGGGGCTTGGCCAGTGGTGGGGGCCTGATGGCGGAGGGGAGTGGTCTGTTTTGCGATCGCCGGTTGTATGCGGAAGGGACCGTTGGGGTGGCATTGAGTGGTCATATCCAGGTGGATACGATCGTGGCCCAAGGATGTCGTCCGATCGGGAACCTGTACCGGGTGACCGAGGGGCAGCGCAACATCTTGCTGGAACTCCAAAGCTTGGATGCAATGGGGGATGACACCCTGGCTCCCGGACAGCCCCCCCTAACGGCCCTGCAATCCGTTGTTCAGGATTTGGATGAGGCCGATCGCCAATTGGCCCAGCATTCCCTCTTTATTGGGGTGGCCCGTAATGAATTTCAAGCAACCCTGGAGCATGGGGATTTTCTGATTCGGAATCTCTTGGGGGTTGATCCCCGTGTGGGGGCGATCGCGATCGGCGATCGGGTGCGGCCTGGTCAACGCATTCAGTTTCACCTACGGGATGCCCACACCTCAGCGGAGGATCTGGAAGTGCTATTACAACGTTATCAGCGCACCCACCAGGATCAAGGTAAACCCGTTGGTGCCCTAATGTTTGCCTGCCTTGGACGCGGCGAGGGTCTCTATCAACAGCCCAATTTTGACTCGCAACTCTTCCGGCGCTACCTCGGTGATATTCCCCTTAGTGGCTTCTTCTGTAATGGTGAGATTGGTCCCATTGGAGACAGTACCTTCCTGCATGGCTATACGTCTGTGTTTGGGATTTGTCGTCAACCCTGAGTTCTATGACCCGCGATCGACCGCCCCCTGTTTCTAGCACCGAGCGCAAGCTACCCTCCGCCTCCCTCGGCTTCCTGGGGCTGGCCTATAGTGTCTTGGGCTGGTCGATCGCGGATTTTGGGCACTCCCACTGGCTGTGGTGGCTCCTGGCAAGTGTCCTTGGTCTGGGTGGCTCTGTCCTGCTCAGCCTGCCCCTCTCCTATTGGCGATCGCCCCTCCTGCGTTGGTTTCAGTCCGAACTCCTCTCCTTTATCTCCGTCTTTGTGGGGGCATTTATGGTGGCGGTGCTGCTGGCCTGGGTGCACTTCCTACTGGTGGGCCTACTGCTTTTTTCGGCAATGGCCTTGGCCCGCTTGGATTTACTCACCGCCCGCTTTACCTGCCTACAATCCTGTCTGATTTTGGCCGCGACCGCCCAAGCTGGGTTAGGGTTTGGGTGGACACTTCACTATCTGATGCTGATTTAACCTGAATAGTAAGCTCCTCTCCCCCAGGGAGAGGAGTTGGGGTGCGGGGCATCAAATTGAAGTTAGCTGACGCCTTTTTGCTCGCTACGGAAACGAATATACTCAGCCAGAAAGGCAATCAATCCAGAGGCCAAAATCAACAACACACTTAAGGCATTGATATCAGGTTTTACCCCCGTCCGAATGCGGCTGAAAATTTCCATCGGGAGCGTGACGGCTCCTCCCCCCGCTGTGAAGCTGGCAATCAAAAAGTCATCCATGCTCAACACAAAGGCCAGTAAGCAACCGGACACGATCGCGGGCGTTAGTTGGGGTAACAACACCCGCAGGAAGGATTGTAGGGGCGTTGCCCCTAGATCCTGGGCGGCTTCCTCTAGGTGCGGATCGAGGCCAGCCAGGCGCGTCGAAATAATAATGCCAATATAGGCGAGGCAAAACACAATATGGGCACTGATAATCGTCCCTAGGCTCAGGGGCAGGCTAATCACCGCCAGGAAGACCAGGGTAGACACGGCGATCGTAATATCCGGCACGATCAGGGGGAGGTAGGTGATCCCCAAGTATATCCCTTTGCCCGGAAAGCGATACCGGGCTAACCCCACCGCCATCAGGGTGCCAATGACTGCCGCGATTGCGACCGCCACACAGGCCACCGCCAAGCTCGTCCCTAGGGCATTCAGAATGCGGGCATCATTAAACAGACGGCGGTACCAATCCAGGGTAAACCCGGCCCAAGTGGCCGTAAAGCGCGATTCATTGAAGCTGTAAATGCCAAGTACGAGGATGGGGATATACATAAACCCAAACATTAGGCCAGTAAACAGCAGTTGCCAGGGCAAGCGTTGCCAAGGGGCTGGGCGAGAGGCGGGTGGGGTCTGGGATGTGCGACGGGCATCACGGGCCATGACAGGGGCCTCCATTTGTCTGGGGTTATGGCTTGCGAGGGGGAGTGTTTGCGTTGACACCGGGGAACCCAGTTCCTCAACCTAAGCGCCCTTCTGGGCGATCAGGGTACGGTGGCGAGGGTCACTGGCGACGGTAATCCGGTGGGTGAAGCCAACGGTTGCCAAGAGTGCTTCCAGATCTAGGGTATAGTACTCATCGCTCCAGGGTTCGGTACTTTTCATCAAAGTGAACAGGACCGGGGGTAGGTTTTGGATAACCGGGGATTGGGGATTATTATCCACGATTGCAAGATATCCCCCCGATCGCAACAGTCGTAACCCTTCCTGGAGAATGGCCTGGGTGGCGGCGTGGGGGAGTTCGTGGGTGAGGAATTGCAGGGTAATCAGATCAAAACTGGCATCAGGAAGGCCCGTAGCTTCGGCTTGGGCATGGAGCCAGGTGGCAATTTCGCCTTGGGTATCCCGCACTTTGGCCACCGCGAGCATATAGGGAGATAGATCCAGGCCAACGGTGTGCGCGGGGGCCGTTTGGCGCTGGGCATAAAACCGATGGAGCGCTAGGGTGGAAATGCCGATCGAACACCCCACATCTAAGATATCCCGCACCTCAGCGGGACCATATTCCGCTAAAACTTGGTGAAAGCTCGATCGCAGCCGCGCCTGCGCTGCTTGCCAGGTGAGGGATTCCTGGGGCCACACCCGCAGGGCCATCGCATAGGTGGCAGGTTCCGCCTCAAAGGCGGCTTCCCAGCAAAGGTTGCCGCGATCGTAGGCGTGGAAGGGCACTTGATAGTAATCGGGGTAGGTGACCTCCGGATTGGTCATCGTGGCTAACAAGGACTTGGCTGCTGAGGCTTCTAAGTCCTTACAGGTCTGTCGCCAGGAAATCCCGTTTTTTTCGGCGGTTTTAATTAACACCTGACGGGCCTGTTGCTTCATCAGTGCATAAAGGGGCTTCGTCTGAATCAGCCGATTCACAAACTGGGATAAAACGTCTTCCCCTGCCCAATCCGGCTTTGTTTTTGTATGCATATAGTCGCAAGTAGTGATGAAAGCACTGTTCCCCATTGTAGCCGAATCGACGGCGTCTCCTGGGGGAGACTCCGAATTAGGGTAAGGCGATCAGGGAATGCACCTTTCCCCTGTAGGTGGGGTGACTAAGGCGATATCATAGAGCTAGAAAGCGGGTGCTAACGATCGCTGCGGCAGGTTATGTTATGTGAGTGGATGTTAGGGTGTTTCATAGCTTTACTGAATAGGTGTCAGTTGTATCGCCAGACTAGATAGTTTGCTCAAGTTGACAGACGCCGTTAACGGATCATAATTAGTAGTCGTATATAGAAACCCTGGGGAATATCTTAATTCTTAATTAGCTAAATTAAATTAGTAAAAGATATCTCGAAAAATACCAATTTTCGCAACTGTGTCCACGTAAACATAAGAGGTTGAGGCGGGCGGTGGAGCTACCCACCTCAATGAATCGAGCTTCCCTAAAGACAGTACTTAAAACAGCTAACCCCTTCCAAGATGTCTGTAGATTCTGATTTAGCCTTGCGTCAGTATGAACGTATTTTTGCAGCAATTTCTGATTGTGTTGCTCTTGTCGATCGCGGCTATATCTACCAAATTGTTAACCAGGCATATACCATCTGGAATCATAAAACCTATGAAGAGATCATCGGCCATGCGGTGAGTGATTTATTCGGGGAGGAGGTGTTCCAAACACTCCTAAAGCCGCGCCTTGATCAAGCTCTATTAGGACAAACCGCCTATTTACAAGAATGGATGCACTATGCCGATGGCCATGATCGCTTTGTGCGGGCCAGCTTTTCGCCCTATGTGGAACTGGATAATACCGTAACAGGGGTCGTGATTGTAGTCCATGATATCACCCATTTGAAACGGGCTGAAACAGCCCTTGCGATGGCTGAGCAACAGCAACGATTGATCCTACGCCTGAACCATGTGGGCACGTGGGATTGGGATATTGTGCATGATCAGTTGACTTGGAATGAGGAGTTATTTGTCCTGTTGGGACTGGACCCTAAAACAACGACACCTAACTACCAGACTTTTCGGAGCGTGGTTCATCCGGAGGACATTGGTCCTTTAGAAGCGAATTTGACAACAGTTCTGCGCACTGGCAGCGACTTTGAGCAGGAATATCGAGCCGTTTTACCCGATGGGTCAAGTCGATGGCTCATTGCTAAGGCCCAGTGTTTTCATCACAATGGTCAACCCGTCCGCATGGCGGGGATTTTACTGGATATTAGCGATCGTAAGGCAGCGGCAATCGCGCTACAGAAACAAAAGCAATTTACCGAGCAAATTGCCGAATCCAGCCTTGCAATCCTATACATTTACGATCTGGTTGCGAATCGTAACGTGTATGTCAATGCCCAAATTGAAGCGCTTCTTGGCTATTCACCGGCTGAGGTACAGGCAATGGGTAGCGATCTGTTCCCAACCCTGGTGCATCCTGATGATCTGCCCGGACAATGGGTTTCCTATCAACGGTGTTTCAGCTTGCAAGATGGGGAAATGCTCGAAACCGAGTATCGGATGCGACATAAACAAGGGGGATACCGCTGGCTGCTGAGCCGCGATCGCATTTTGAACCGCACAGAAAGCGGGGCACCTCGGCAAATCCTGGGGGTCGCGATCGACATTACCCGGCTGAAGCAAGCCGAAGCCGCTTTACATCAACAAACCCGCCGTGAACAACTAGTGGCGGCCATGACCAACCGCATTCGGCAATCCCTGGACTTGGCAGAAATTTTAGCGGTTACGGTCCAGGAGGTGCAGCAGATCCTCCACGCCGATCGAGTTTTGATCTTTCAACTGCACCAAGATGGGTCGGGGATTGTGGTTGCGGAAGCGGTGGTTCCGGATTACCCGGTGACTGAGAAAATGCGCTGGATCGATGAATGCTTCCCGGATGACTGCTACGAGTTTTATCGTCAGGGCCAGCCCCGCATTGTGCCCAATGTGGCCATTGATCCGTGGGCCAGTTGTCTGACCGGATTTATGGCTGAGGTGGCGGTCAAGGCCAAGGTCGTCGCCCCGATCGTCCAAGCGCAGGGAGAAGGCATTACCCAGCCGCAGGTGTGGGGGTTGCTGATTGCCCATGCCTGCCATGATTATCGTGACTGGCAGGCCGACGAAGCCGACTTACTTCGCCGCGTGGCCGATAATTTGGCGATCGCGATTCAACAGGCCGCCCTCTACCAACAATCCCAACAGGAACTTGTCGAGCGGCAACGGGCGGAAACGGCCCTGCAAGCCCTCAACCGGGAGCTTGAGGCACGGGTCCAGGAGCGAACCCAAACTTTGCAACAACAGGCCGAACAGGAACACCTGCTGCGGGTGATCGTGCAAAATATTCACCGCTCCCTGGATATTGACGAGGTATTAGCGACGGTACTGACAGAAACCCGGCGAACGCTCCAGGCCGATCGGGTTGCAGTTTATCAATTTAATCCGGACTGGAATGGGAGTTTTATTGCGGAATCCGTGGGGACAGGCTGGACGCCCCTAGTGGGGCAAGATGTGAAACCGATTTGGAAGGATACCTACCTCAAGGAAACCCAAGGGGGGCGCTACAAAAATAATGAAACCTTCGCCGTTAACGATATTTATACGGTAGGGCATCGGCAGTGCCACATTGAGTTGTTAGAGCAATTTCAGGCGAGGGCCTACGCGATCGCACCGATTTTTGTTCAGGATCAGCTGTGGGGCCTACTGGCTGCCTATCAAAATGATGCGCCCCGCGTGTGGCAGGAATGGGAAGTGAACCTTCTGCATCAAATTGGGATGCAAACGGCGATCGCCCTGCGCCAGTCGCAACTCTACCAGGCTTCCCTGGGTCAGGTGCAGGAGTTGGAACGCCTGAGCCAAATTAAAGATGATTTTCTCAGTACCGTTTCCCATGAACTGCGATCGCCCATGGCTAATATTAAGATGGCCACGCAAATGCTGGAATTGCAGTTAGTGCGGCAGGGTATTCTAGATGGGGAGAAAGAGACATCCTTCAGCCGCTATTTTAAAATCTTGCGGGAAGAGTGCCAACGGGAGATTAGTCTGATTAACGATTTGCTCGATCTCACCCGCTTAGATGCCAGCACAGAACCGCTAATACTTAGTCCCATTTCCCTACATAGTTGGATTCCCCATATTACGAGTGCCTTTATGGAACGGACACGGCAACAGCATCAGACACTACAGGTAGAGATACCCGCCCACCTCGTTCTGGAAACGGAAGTGGCCGCATTGGAGCGCATTGTGGGGGAGTTATTACATAATGCCTGTAAGTATACCCCGGCGGGTGAAACCATTCGGATCTTTGCACAGTCGCTTACTGATTCCCCAACCTCACGATTGGACCAGCATTCAGGAGACTTGATCGCGAAAATTCAATTGGGGATTAGTAATTCTGGTGTTGAGATTCCGCCACTGGAGTGCAATCGGATTTTTGATAAGTTCTACCGTATTCCTAATCATGACCCGTGGAAACATGGCGGAACTGGATTGGGATTAGCCCTGGTAAAAAAACTCACTGAGCGCCTAGGGGCAACCATTCAGGTGGAAAGCCATGCCAAGTGGACAACCTTCCTTTTGGAATTTACGACTTGACTTCTGATTACCCAGATCAGCGTGGGGGCAAATCCACCCCCAAAGGGCAAAAAATCCCTGTAGGGAACCTCGATTGATTGAGACAGGCAGCGGAATCGCCTGCCGCAACCCCTTATAATTGCGGGGGCACAGTTGCGAAAATGGGTATTTTTCGAGGTGCCTTGTACAGTAACCACAGATCTGATGTATAGGGGTACGCGGTGCTGACAACCGTTTTTTCCGCAGAGACCACGCCTGGGGTCTGGGTGCAGATCGGGGCTGTCGTTGCCTGGTTAGGGGCGATCGCTTTGATCGCGATGGGCCTGAGCTACGGTGCCCAGGCCGAGCCGGAACTGGTGCGCAAGGCTGTCCATATCGGGACGGGCAATATTATTTTGCTCGCCTGGTGGTTGCAGGTGCCTGCCTGGATGGGGATTGGGGCGGCGATCGTCTTTAGCCTGCTTGCCTTTTTCTCGTCCCGCTATCCCCTACTGCCCGGTCTGGATACGATCGGGCGTCAGAGCTTGGGGACGGTGTTTTATGCCATCAGTATTGGCGTCCTGATCGCTTGTTTCTGGCAATCTGCCCCCCACTTTGCCGTACTGGGCGTGTTGGTAATGACTTGGGGGGATGGGTTAGCTGGGTTGTGTGGGCAACGTTTTGGTAAACATCGGTATACCGTTTGGGGGATGCAAAAAAGTTGGGAGGGGTCGCTAACAATGGCGATCGTGAGTGGCCTAGTGAGTGGCCTGGTGCTGTTGGGAGTGATGGGTAACGGTTGGCAAATCTGGGTGAGTGCAATGGCGATCGCCCTAACGGCGACGGGCTTGGAAAGCTTCTCGAAATGGGGGCTTGACAATTTAACAGTCCCGATCGGCAGTGCGATGATGGCCTGGATTGTGTTTTTTTTGTTCTAGCTTGAAAACAGATTGATCGAAATAATCGACCAAAGAGACTAATTGTATTCTGTATATAAAATCATGGCTAAAAAAAAGAAAAAGAAACAAAAAAATCCGTATCTGCGATTTACAGCCCTCACTTATAATCGCATTATTGCCCTAATTGCCTTATTAAATTTGGGCCTTGTTCTATTTGACATGAGCTATATCCCTTGGCGTAGTTTCTATTTCTATCATTTTCCTCGCCTCACCCAACTGTATGATCCGATCAAAGGCATTGAACCCCATCGCGACACCGAACGGTATATCGAGGCGTTTGAGCAACTCAAGGTGAACATTGCCCAATCTGGTCTGCAATCTCCCCAAACCGCGAGTGATTTACAAACCCTGCGGGAGTTGAGCACCCAAATGATTCGGGAAAACCCCTTCCAGTTGGTTAATAAGACTGGCACCCTGGAACAAATCAAGAATCGCATGCGCGATCGAGTGGGCAATGATTCGGCTACCCAGTCTTTTTATATTTTCTGGAGCGAAGCGTATTTATTACAACGCGGAGCCTTGGGAGAGATTAGTTTCTTTGAAACCCAAGTGCGTCCTCTCATTGCCAGTAACTACTTTCGTCGATTTGGTGAAGATGGTAATTTCGTTGATAATTTCTGGTGGATCGATCGCTGGTTTGTTTTAATTTTTGCCATTGACATTACCGGTCGAACCCTATTGATCTATCGTCGCTTCAATAGTCTCAGCATTCTCGATGCCTTGCTTTGGCGTTGGTATGACATTTTCTTGATTTTGCCAATCTGGCGCTGGCTACGGGTGATTCCGGTCACCATTCGCCTAGATGCCTCAGAACTCATTGAACTGGAACCAATCCGTGCCCAGGTGAGCCGTGGGTTTGTCGCCACGATCGGGAATGAATTAACGGAAGCGATCGTCGTCCAGGTGATCAGTCAACTTCAGAATGTGATTGAGGAAGGTACCGTCATCCGTGATTTTTTCCGACAGGCATCTCAAGCCTATATTTCCGTGAATGATGTGAATGAGATGGAGGAGATCAGTAAACGCCTCGTGCAGATTACGGCTTGTCAGGTGTTGCCCCAGGTACGGCCCGATCTGGAAGCCTGGATGAAGCATAATGTGACAATGGCCTTACGGCAATCTCCCCTCTATCAAAGCCTGGGCAATGTTCCGGGGATCAATAACCTCTCCCAACAGTTAGCCGAGCAACTCGCAACACAATTGACTATTTGGATTGCTGAAGGTCCCCAGTCAGCTTATAATGCTGTCGCTTCCCTGCCTGATGATCCCCAGGGTAGTGAGTTGTTTGATCAATTAATGCGAAGTATTGGTCAACAGTTTGGCATCGGCATTCAAGAAAAGGAAATGTTTGCTGATTTACGAATACTGATGCGAGATTTTCTAGAAGAATTCAAGTTGAATTATGTCCAAAATTTAGCTGATGCTGATTTCGACAATCTCCTAGAGGAAAGCAAGCAAATTCAACAACGTCAATCTAAGAAAAAGTAATCTCATGACTCTTGGACTTACGGCTGATCGGGCTGCCTACGATCGCTTGTTTGAAGCCATTTCAACTCTGGTTTTGCACCACTCCCCCAGCGGCCAGGAAGGGGAAGTCGATCGGGTCATTCGCGATCAACTGACGACTCTCAATGTCCACTACTGGCAGGATGAGGCCGGTAATCTGATTGCTAAGCTCCCTGGTCAAAACCCCGATCGTGCGATCGCGATTACGGCCCATAAGGATGAGATTGGCATGATCGTGAAAACAGTCAAGTCAGATGGACGGGTGGAGGTCCGCAAGTTGGGGGGAGCCTTCCCGTGGGTCTATGGCGAAGGGGTGGTAGATTTATTGGGCGATCGGGCAACCATTAGCGGTATTTTAAGTTTTGGCTCGCGCCATGTCTCCCACGAGTCACCCCAACATAGCCACCAGAAAAAGAAAGCCCTACATTGGGAAGATGCCTGGGTAGAAACCAAGCGATCGGCAGCCGAACTCGCCGAGTTGGGAATTCGCCCCGGTACGCGTGTTGTGATTGGCAAACACCGGAAACATCCCTTGCGTCTCCAAGACTATATTGCCAGTTATACGCTGGATAATAAGGCATCGGTTGCCATTTTACTGGCATTAGCAGAGCAGGTAAAAAATCCTGTTGTTGATGTTTATCTGGTGGCCTCAGCCAAGGAAGAAGTGGGCGCGATCGGTGCCCTCTACTTCAGCCAGCGCCAGCGCCTCAATGCCCTGATTGCCCTAGAAATTTGTCCCCTAGCACCGGAATATCCCATTGTTGATAGTGAGGCCCCGGTTTTGCTGTCCCAGGATGGCTATGGTCTGTATGACGAGGATCTGAATGACCACATTCGCCAAGCCGCAGCAACCCTGAATATTCCCCTCCAATTAGCGGCGATTAGTGGCTTTGGGAGTGATGCTTCAATTGCGATGAAATTTGGCCATGTCCCCCGTGCGGCCTGCCTCAGTTTCCCAACCCAAAATACCCACGGCTATGAGATTGCCCATTTAGGCGCGATCGTGAACTGTATCCAAATCCTCAAACAGACTTGTGAATCGCCGCTTCCCTTTGAAGTATTTTCATAATTCCTAATGCTACTTTGCTAAGAGGGTGTTTGCAAAGTCCAGAAACCAGTTGTAGTGGCGACTAAAGTCGCCACTACAAACGCAAAGCAACACTTAGGATAGCCAAATGTTGCGGTTCGTAGTCGCGGTTTTAACCGCGATCCCCCTTTTATAGCGGCAGTCACGCTCATTAGGACATTGCAACGGCTGTGATCAACAAGGGGCTTAAGCCCCTTGTCCTAACCTGAATGACAATGGCTATAAAACATCCTCTAAGGCAGAAGTGTTGAATCCAGATATAAAACTTTACATTTTAGGGTGCGAGAGTC
>JBBILC010000097.1:0-21822 GCA_037445115.1 Coleofasciculaceae cyanobacterium bin_20 | reverse complement strand
ACACGATTAGAGGCTATTTTTTAACACATTTCCTATCATTCAACACTTCTGGATTGATCGATATCTGCATTACCTATTTGAGGTAAGGCTTCTGCTAGCTCTATGGTCTTTTCATAGTTAACCACATTAGCCTCAGATTTCCTTGCTTTTTCCTCCTTAACTTTTTTCCAGTCACCTCTAAATTTGTACTTTGCTGTAGCCAGAATGTTAATTTGATTAAGGCTAGTACCAAATAGCTTTACCGTTTCATCGAAGAGATCAAAGGTAGCTAGCTTTTTAAGGATGTCATTGTCAATAAAGTAGATGCAACCAGACCAAGCTAGTCTCCTAGAATATGCTCTAGATGATCCATATTGTCATCACTAACGTTATCCCAGTTGAGACGATTTTCCAAAAAACGATTGATGACTTTATCACCGTTTTGCGGACAGCCAAATTTTTTGGCAGCGCTAAAAGCAAACTTAAATTCTTTGTAATGCCAGCCAAAATTGAAGGCAAGGGCACAAGGGTCAATTGTTGGCTCTGAAGTGAGGCATTTTCTGATTTTATTTTTTAGGTGGTCTCCACTGTGAATTTCTTGTCCATCAAAACAATTGTCAAAATCTCTTACCAATAACTGCACAGCAAATGCGTTGGCATCGATTTCTTCTTGATCCTTTGAATCTTGTTCGATTTCGTCATCAATCAAAATGCCTTCTTTAACATGGCCTAGGGCAATATGAGCTAGTTCATGGGCAAGATGAAAGGCTAACCAGGCAGGATAGGTTCGCTTGCTGCTCAGCACGATGACTGGGCGATTACCCTGCCACTGAATCATCCCGGTGATTTTCCGAGTATTTTGTGGATAGTCGTTGAAATAGACCACGGCAATACCATGCTGCCAGCAATAGCCTAGGATACTTTCTAGGTTAATCTGGGGATGATTTTGTAGGATTTGTGTCCTAATTTGGTTAACATCTGCCGGGATGAGAACAAAGGTTGTTTGTACAGAATAGGCAACCAGTTCAGCAACTCGTGATGCCAACTGAGTAGAGACATCAGGTGTAACAGATTGGTGTTGGTTATGGTATTTGAATTTGGTTTTAGGGAGTGGCTTAAATTGAACGTCTTGATCGTCCTTGAGTAGGCTTTCTAGATTTAGGTGTAAGCGCTTGGAAATGTGCCCAGCACCTTCTAGAACAGCAGCGGGCTGATCATTAAGTTCATCGCTCCACCAGCTTGGTAAGCCAGCCTGACGGACATACTTGTTACTTAGGCCAAGCTTTGACAGTTTTTTATAGAGCGTGGACATAGACAAGGTTTGGGTCATTGGCTTGTCCTCTGGGTGAGTGTGGGTCCAGGTGGTTAAGCTAGGAGTAGGGAATGCTTCTGTTCCTCACGCTTACATTTTCTTCTCTATAATTCCATCGTACCAGGCCAAGATTCTGCTAATGAGGTATTAGTAAATCTTGACTAATCGGGATTTGATTTTATCTAGTGTGATAGGGCTTTAATTAGGTGGTACAAACGCTAGATGTAGTGTTCAATATGCCGCAAATAGTTTCTCTGCCCCGGAGTGCAGTCAAATCCGTCGGCGACCGGGTGTCGATGAGGGTGTGCAAACCGAATACAACAGAGGTCTCCGACTCTTCTTAGTACAGGTGTTTGACGTGCGAAACGTGTCAAGGGACGTGTCAAACGTGCCAGACGACGTGTTTACAACACTCCACTCATGCGTTAGATCGTTGCCACTCTATAACACTTGCAACCCGCTAGGCACGATAGTCGCCCCCGGTTTTCCGGTTGTACTCTTCCCGGATACGAGCCTCGGCTTCACCATATAGGAATGAAGTCAGGGCAAAGCGATTCCCCCGCTCGATGTCGGTCACCTCATGCAAAATTGAGCATGAAAAAATCACCGCACAACCAGTTTCCGGTCGGTAGAGATGGGGGGCATACTCCGGAAACCGCAGATAACCGCCGTCATACTCCTCCGTATTCAAGTTAATTGACATGGCAAAGCGGCGATGGGCAGTGGCGTCCGTTGTATTGTCACGATGGGGTCGGAAATAACCGCCGCGTTCTGCCTCGTAACAAATGATCCGAAAATCCTCAAAACGCGTTACGGAATACTGGAATGCCTTCTCAATTTCCGGACACACGCGGGCTGAAATCAATGATTTGACTTGGGCAATGAGTTCGGGGTTACTCATGAAGTGATCCCGACGAATCTTACGATCGTAATTGAGTACCCCAATGGTTTTACCCTCCCGCTGCACCATTGAACCGGAATCGACATTACCTTCCGTTTCCCAAACGCGCATGAGATAACGGCAAAAGTCGCGATCGAAGACATCGGGAATGACCAAAACTGGAGCCTGCATAGGGATGTAGCGGGCTGGTTCTAGGCGCACATGGGCGGCAACGTCAGCTAGGATTTGTGTGGCGAACTGATCAGGGTTAACCGTGTCATAGGTTTTCAGCACCCGATAGTTGGGCCGGAACAATACGGCCTTACGGTCAATACCGTCTGGACCAATCCCAAAATAGTGCATCATCTTGCCGTCTTCTAAGGACAACAAGCGGAAGGGGATATCATGCTGCTGGGCTAATTCAGCATTTTCAGCGATCGTATGACTATTGATCGCCACAATCATGATCTGGTGGGCTAAAAACTCTGGATAATGCTCCCGCAACTTTTTCAGGATTGCCAGGTTCTGGGGCTGATCGTGGCGATCGTACAGGAAGAAAAGCAGGGGCTGGCCGATTAAGTCAGCCGTTTTCATCGTTTCATCAGCCTGCGATCGTAGGGCAAAGACTGGCCCCGTATCACCGATACGGAAACGAATCCTTGGACGGGCCGCAGTTGCCTGCATGTCAAACCTCCTCTAAAACAATGCAACGACTTGAGTACTACATCGGGGTTATCTCCAGTGCGCGGAATGCGCGTCCCTGAAAGGAAACACACCAATCAGGCTGCATTCCTGTCACCAAGCTGATACAAAATAGCCAAATCGTGAGCTGGACGCGCCATAACAGCCAGTTCCATTTTGGGGGAATTCCGCTGGGAATTCGACCCCAACGAGCACTTGGGTGCTTCCTAAACCTCCCTATGATACACGGAAAGCCCACCCAGGGCTGACCAATCACTCAATCCAAATCCCACAGGCAGTATCAAGCAGGTTCCGTCGATCACAAATTGAACCTGGGATAGCCGTCTTGGCCGTCGAGATGGCAGGCCAGACGCATTCCCCCAACCCCCAGCCAATCTAAAATCTAAAATCTAAAATCTAAAATCCCATTGTCACTCACCCTGTACAACATCCGTCACGCGATAGATCGTCTGGGGAACTAATTGGGGCCAAAAAGCAGCGGCTAGTTGCTGTGTCGTTAAGGTTTGACGCTGGATCTGCCCCCCTAGGCTGGTCATGGGGTCAGCGCCCGTTGCTAGCATGAATTCTAACTTCTGGACTTGGGGCCATGTTGTTAACTGGGTCAACACGCTGAGGAGTGCCTGCCCATAGGGATGATCGTGGTGTTGATACCAGTCTGGGGTTGCCAGATTCTCTTGATCCAGGCCCAGATGCACAATCAGGGGAGGGGCCGGATGGGCGCGTCCCGGATCAAAGAGGGCGATCGCCAGCAAGCGGGTTTCCTCCTGCACGAGTAAATCGTAGGGCTGGATCAGGTACCGCAATTTTTCTAGCCGTTCATACCGCACCTTTAAGGGGAGAGGTTCATCCCGCCAGTGGACAGCCAGCAGCAGTAAATGGGTTTGTAGGAGAAGATGCCCCAATTTTTTCGCTTTCGTCGTCAAATAACCGACATTGTAGGACGTGGCCTCAATCAGCAGGGGCACGCGATCGACCACCTCTAGGCCATAGCCCTTCAAACCAGCAATTTTGCGGGGATTGTTGGTAATGAGCCGAATTTGCTTAACCCCCAGATCATTGAGGATCTGGGCACCCACCCCGTAATTGCGCAGATCAGCAGGGAACCCCAGACGCTCATTGGCCTCCACCGTATCCAAACCCATATCCTGGAGCGCATAGGCTTTGAGTTTATTGATTAGCCCAATGCCCCGTCCTTCCTGGCGGAGGTAGACCACAACCCCTTGCTCCGCACTATCGATCATCTTCAGGGCCGCTTGGAGTTGCATCTGACAGTCACAGCGCAGGGAGCCGAGGGCGTCCCCCGTCAGGCATTCGGAGTGCATTCGTACCATGACTGGATGCTCAGCAAAGGTGGCGGGATCACCCTTCACGATCGCAACGTGTTCCCCCTGGTTGAGGGTATCCCGATAGGCATAGATGCGAAAATTACCGAATTGGGTGGGTAGCTCAGCCACGGTTTCTCGGCAGATAAACCGCTCATGTTGCAGCCGATAGCTAATTAGATCCGCAATGCTAATTAACCGCAGATGATGGAGCTTGGCATACTCAATCAGTTGGGGTAAGCGGGCCATCGAGCCATCGGGATTTTGGATCTCACAGATGACTCCGGCTGGGTATAGTCCGGCCAAGCGGGCCAAGTCCACCGCTGCCTCCGTATGTCCCGCCCGTTTGAGGACCCCCCCTTCCCGACTCCGCAGGGGGAAAATATGGCCGGGACGCCGCAGGTCATGGGGCTGGGTTTTGGGATTGAGGGCCACCTGGATGGTACGGGCGCGATCGTCGGCGGAAATGCCAGTGGAAACGCCGAGGTGGGGAGCCGCATCAATGCTGACAGTAAACGCGGTTTGGTTGCTGTCGGTATTGTTACTGACCATGAGGGGAATGTCTAGCTCGTCCAGCCGTTCCCCCATCATCGCCAAACAGATCAGCCCCCGTGCTTCCACCGCCATGAAGTTAATCATGTCCGGGGTGGCAAACTGGGCCGCCCCAATCAAATCTCCCTCATTCTCACGGCCCTCATCATCAACCACAATGATGACCTTGCCCGCCTTTAAGTCCTGGAGGGCGAGGTCGATGGGATCAAATTCCGGGGCGATAGGAGGAGGTTGCGTTGTCACGGAGGCCGTCTCGTTCCAGCAGGGCTACAGGTCGTTGATGCGCAGCAATCTGCGTTCTCCCTCAATTTTAGCGAGTTGCGGGGCTAGCCACTTCAGGTGGCCTGACGGTCCCAGTTGCTCTTGTTATGATTCCAAACAGCCCGTACCGTGAGGGTGGCCCGCTTTCCACCCTTTTGGTGGGGGAGTGTGTCACAATAGCGTCATTTGTAAAGGTCAATGGTCATGGGCAACTCAGGACGCGTGCCTGTTGGGATTGTCGGTGCTTCCGGCTACGGAGGTGTCCAGTTGATGCGGCTACTCTTGGCCCATCCCCAGGTTGAGGTGGTGTATTTAGGGGGCGAAGGCAGTGCGGGCAAGGCTTTCTCGGAACTCTATCCCCACTTCAGCCAATCAACAGATTTAGTGATTGAACCAGTCGATACCGAGACGATCGCCCAACGGTGTCAGGTGGTCTTTCTCTCCTTGCCGAATGGGATTGCCTATCAGCTAGCCCCAACGCTGCTAGGAAAAGGCTGCAAGGTTTTGGATCTGTCGGCGGATTACCGGTTTAGTAATCTCGACACCTACCGGGCTTGGTATGGCGGCGATCGCGATGATGCAGTGGTGGCGGAAACGGCAGTCTATGGGTTGCCAGAACTGTACCGCGATCGCATTCGGGGTGCCAACCTAATCGGCTGTCCGGGCTGTTATCCCACAGCGAGTTTGCTTGCCCTTGCACCGTTGCTCAAACAGGGCTTGGTAGTGCCAGAGAGCGTGATTATTGACGCCAAATCGGGCACCTCCGGCGGGGGACGCCAAGCCAAAACCCATTTACTCCTGGCGGAAGCCGATAGTTCGGTCGCTGCCTATGGCGTGGCCCGTCATCGTCATACACCGGAAATTGAGCAAATCTGCCGGGACTTGACGGGGAGTGAAATGATGGTGCAGTTTACGCCCCACCTGATGCCGATGGTCCGGGGCATTTTGGCCACGGTCTATGCAACGCTGCGTGATCCGGGGCTAGTGCGGGAGGATCTCCTGACGATCTATCGGGCGGTGTATCGGGCCTCTCCCTGGGTGAAGGTATTACCGGGGGGGACCTATCCACAAACCAAATGGGCCTGTGGCAGTAATCTTTGTTACATCGGCATTGAAGCGGACCCTCGGACCGATCGCGTCATTATTATGTCGGCGATCGATAACCTGATCAAGGGTCAAGCAGGACAGGCTGTCCAATGTCTCAATCTCATGATGGATTGGGAGGAAACCCTGGGCTTACCGCAGTTGGGCTTTTATCCCTGACCCCCACCATCACCTGGCTTATCCAGAAGGTTTGAGGTGCCATGCCCAAAATGGATCTCAAAGGCAGTCCCGACTTCCGCAAGGCGTTCAATGGTACCTTGTAGCTGAGCTGTTACTAATTGATAGACAAGAGATAGCCCAAGCGAATGGCAAGTATCCAGGTTAAAGTCCGGCGGTAAGCCAATACCGGTATCCCAAATTTTCAGGACTAACTCCTGTTTAGATGCCTGATAAATATGAATACCGATGGTGCCTGTTTGTTGATCAGTAAAAGCATATTTAAGAGAATTAGACAACAATTCGTTAATAATTAAGCCACAATAAATTGCCACGTTGGGATTAAGTTCAATCGGTTCAATTTTCAATAATAAATTGATCTCAGATTGGTGAGTACATAAGGAGCCATACAGGTGTTTAGCCAAAGTGTTAACATATTCGCGAAGATCGATGCGTGAGAGATTTTGGGAACGACAGAGTTGGTCATGGATATGCGCCATGCTTTCAATACGATCGCGACTTCCTCGGAGAATTCTAATCAACTCAGGATTATTTAGATGATATCCCTGCAAATAAAGTAAGCCCGAAATAATTTGCAGATTATTTTTAACCCGATGATGTAATTCACGCAATAAAACTTCTTTCTCTGCCAGGGCTGCTTTCAATTGCTGGCTGGCTTGCTTTTGTTCCGTCCAATCTTCCAGTAATCCAATAACACGATAGGGTTGACCGCGTGTATTGCGAATGGGAAAGCGTCGATCGCGAATCCAGCAGACCGAACCATCAGCACGAATGATTCGGTACTCCAAGCAACTATTGTAATTAGAATCTGCCAATGAAGAAGATTGATTAACAAGGTGTCGATCGTCAGGATGAACTAACTGTATCCAATCCCAAGCATTGTGATAAAGTATGCGTCGAGATAGCTTAAAAATTTGTTCATAAGCAGGACTAACATACACAACCTTTTGCCGAACTAAATCCATAATCCAAAAGGCTTCACGAATATTTTCTGCTAAATGGCTGAGATGTAATTCGCTCTCTTTTAAGGCTAATTCCGTACATTTAAATTGGGTAATATCTCGTAAAACCGTAAGCAACCCAATGGGTTCTGCTTGGGGGTCACGCAACACGGTTAATGAAGTTGCCACATGCAAGATATGGCCATCTCGACACAGATGTCGATTTTCCCCGTGCCACTCACCGATCGTGGCTAAGGATTTCATCGCAATTGCCTCATCTTCTGGCTGGAGCCATTGGCACTGATAGAGAGTAGTTAAAGCATGGCCTAAAACCTGATTAGCCCGCACCCCATACAGATTTTCTGTCTTAAGATTGAGGTAAGCAATGCGATAGTCTAAATCAGTAGCAATCACGGCCTCTGGTAACCGATGCAGCAGGGTCGCTAAGGGCAATAAAATCGGCGTTGAGGTGTTCATATGCTTGGTGACGCCAATCTACTCACAGCTATTTGCAGATGTTGGAAAGCTTGCTCTAAAGTTGGGAAAAGCACGACAGCCTGTTCAATGTTTCCCTGCTGAAGGTGGGTTTCGATCGCGATCGCCTGGGTGTGTATGCTTGTTAAACAAAGGTTACTGGCTGATCCCTTGAGGTGGTGAGTCAGGGCCTTGGCTGCGTCCAGATCGGAAATTAGCAGGGCAGCATGGAGTTGCTGTAATCGAGTGCTGGTATCCTCGCAGAAAAGGGTCAAGATTTCCCACTCAAAGGTCGCATTATCTCCTGATAGCTCGTGCAAATAATCCCAGTTAAATCGGCATTAACACGCGTATTCATTCGCCTAAAAACCAAGAGAATAAAAATAGCAGACAAAACAAGCCTAGCCATCCCGATGGTTGCAGTAAATTCAGCAGATCCATAGAAAATATGGCTGTTAACTTGGTTAGCAGCACCCCGATATACCCTACAAGCAAAAGAACCAAGATCCCCATGTGGATAACTGCCATTCCTTCTCGTGACTTTTGCGCACATCCCTCCCCTATTGTCAGGGTCCAGACGAAAACTGGCAAGGGCGACGGCGGGACGGGGCCGTTTCACTAGAGCACCCCGCTAAACATCGCTCATCAAAATCACTCCAACTACACGACGCAAACGACAGGGTGAGGCTAGCGACAGTAGGATGCCCCCATAGGGATATGGTATAGGGGGCTATAGACTTTAATAAATCTAATAAGCAGAATATTAAGTTATACAAATTTCTAATCAATTGCTTTTGAAATTGACATTTTACAAAGAATAAGCATCACGCGATTATCACCTTAGACCCGACGCAGTGAGATCGCGCTTATGGTGACACTGATTAACCCGCTTAACGCGCACCCATTTGACCCTCGCCCCCCAGGGACGGCTCCTCAAACAACGCCCCAGACGGCTCCCCAGGGGCGGCTGACCCTCCAGACCCATACCATTGCCCCGGAGACGATCGCCCTGCGGTGTTTAGACTGGGACCGGGAGCGGTTTGATATTGAGTTTGAACTGAACAACGGCACCACCTACAACTCATTCCTCATCCAGGGGGAAAAAACAGCCCTCATCGATACGTCCCACCGTAAATTCCAGGCCCTTTACTGCGACTATCTGGATACACTCGTAGACCTATCGCGCCTCGATTACCTGATCGTCTGTCACACTGAACCGGACCATAGTGGCCTCGTCAGTGATATTTTGGCCCTGGCTCCCGATGTGACGATCGTGGGTTCCAAAGTGGCGATTCAATTCCTGGAAAACATGGTGCATCGCCCCTTTACCCACCGCATTGTCAAGCAGGGCGATCGCCTGGAGTTGGGCAATGGCCATACCTTGGAATTTATCTCGGCTCCCAATCTCCACTGGCCCGATACGATCCTCACCTACGATGCCGGAACCCAGGTGCTCTATACCTGTGATGTGTTTGGGATGCACTATTGCGATGATTGCCTGGTAGATCAAGTCCCGGAAATGCTGGCGGCGGATTTCCAGTATTACTACGACTGCCTCATGGGTCCCAATGCTCGATCGGTGTTAGCGGCATTGAAGCGCATTGAACCCTTAACCCTTAGCCTGATCGCGACAGGCCACGGGCCGCTCTTGCAACACCATATTCCCACCTGGCTCGATCACTATCGCACCTGGAGTCAGGCATTGGTGGCGACGGAAACCTATGTGGCCCTGTTTTATACAGAAGATTACGGCCATAGCGATCGCCTTGCCCAAGCTATTGCCCACGGGATTGAAAGAACGGGGGTGGGGGTGGAATTAGTGGATATGGGAAATGCCCATCCCCATGATGTGCGGGAAATTCTTGGTCGGGCAGCGGGATTTGTGCTGGGGATGCCGCCCCAGGTGACAGGGGCAACGGCCCACCCCCTCTTAAGTACAATCCTCACCACGGCCTCGCCAAAGCAAGCCTTTGGGTTATTTGAATCGGGGGCTGGCCAGGATGAACCCCTCTATCCTTTCCGTAATCAACTGCGGGAAATGGGGCTGACGGAAGCCTTCCCGCCCATTTTGCTCAAAACCCCACCCACGGAGGCCACCGATCAACTCTGCGATGAAGCGGGGACGGATTTGGGTCAATGGCTCAACCGCGATCGCACCGTCAAACAAATGAAAGCGGTTAATTCGGACCTGGAGAAAGCCCTGGGTCGCCTTAGTAATGGCCTGTACTTGCTCACCACCCGCAAAGGGGAAGTCACGGGAGCTATGTTAGCGTCCTGGGTGATCCAGAGCAGTTTTAAACCCTTGGGGGTAACTATCGCGGTTGCCAGGGATCGGGCGATCGAATCCCTCCTTCATGTGGGCGATCGCTTTGTCCTCAATATTTTGGAGGAAGGCAATTATCAAGGCTTAATGAAACACTTCCTCAAGCGTTTTCCCCCCGGTGCCGATCGCTTTGCGGGCATTAGCACCTATACCGCCAGTAACGGCTCCCCGATCCTGGCAGAAGCCCTGGCCTATTTGGAATGCGAAGTCACCAGTCGGATGCCCTGTAGCGATCACTGGTTGGTCTACTGCCAAGTGCACATTGGACGAGTTGCCAAACCCGATGGCTTGACAGCAGTTCACCATCGCAAGGTGGGCAATCATTATTAGGGAGTTTTGAGTTTTGAGTTTTATAGCCATCGTCATTCAGGTTAGGACAAGGGGCTTAAGCCCCTTGTGGATCACAGCCTTTGAAATCTCCTAATGAGTGTGACTACCGCTATAAGTTTTGAGTCTTAAATGGTGAATTCGTTTTGACGGTGCTTTCCTACCCACGATCGAGGACTTCCTACTATGCTCATGCACGAAACTTTCACGGCTAAAACCCCACCCCCTAGCCCCTCCCTATCGACAACGGGAGCCAGTTGGTTAAACAGTGGTCGCGTGATTCGGATTCTGGAAATGGTCCAGGATTTGATCGTGATCAGCCTGTGCATTGGGCTATTCAGTTTTATGGCGATGGAGGTCCGGGAACTGTTTTTATCCCTCCTCCCACCCCTAGATTTTCCCCGTGTGACGGCTGATATTTTGTTCCTATTGATCCTAGTGGAACTGTTTCGATTGCTCATTATTTACCTGCAAGAACATCGCGTTTCGATCGGGGTGGCGGTTGAAGTCTCGATCGTCTCGGTTCTACGGGAAATTATTGTCCACGGCGTCCTGGAAACCCCCTGGAGTCAAGTTTTGGCCACCTGTAGTTTCCTCCTGGTTTTGGGCGCATTACTGATCATCCGGGTCTGGCTACCCCCAACCTTTGATGGTATTGATCCCGAACAGCGGATTTCCCAACGTCACCGCCAACGCCAGCAAATTCAATCCAATGGGCAGAGCCACTAATGCTGCCCTCACCCCCAACCCCTCTCCCAACGGGCGAGGGGAGCTAACTTCTCTCTCCTCTCTCCTATTCCCTAACCTCTATCCCCAAAACCCAACTATGACCACCCTATCCCCAACCCTCCCCACCAACACCCTACGGCCACGGGATGTGCAAGTGGCTGAAATTGCGCCCCAAACCCAGGTCTTGCGATCGCGCACATGGGATCGGCTTAAGTTTGAGGTCGAATATGGTCGCCGCCAGGGGACAACGGCCAACTCCTACCTGATCCAGGGCGATTGCACGGCTCTTCTGGACCCACCGGGGGAATCCTTCACGGAGATTTTTCTGGCTGAACTCCAGCAGCAGCTTGACCTCAAGACCCTGGACTTCATCATCCTGGGCCATGTCAACTCTAACCGCATGGCGACGCTGGCGGCCCTCGTGGAATTGGCTCCCCAAGCCAAGATCGTCTGCTCCCACCCTGCCGTCAATACCCTCAAAGCCAGCTTCCCCGATTGGGACTCCCGTCTCCTCGCTGTGCGGGGGGATATCCATCTCGATCTCGGCCAGGGCCACCGACTGCAATTCCTCGCGGTGCCCACCCCCCGTTGGCCCGATGGACTGTGTACCTACGACCCGGCAACCCAAATTCTCTATACCGATAAGCTTCTGGGTGCCCATGTGTGTAGTGCGGCCCTGTTGGATCAGGACTGGCGGCAACTGGAGGCCGATCGCCGCTACTACTTTGACTGTCTCCATGCTCCCCAGGCCAAACAGGTAGCTGATGCTCTCGTGCAGTTTTCTGCCCTACCCGCCACCTGCTATGCCCCGGCCCACGGTCCCCTGGTGCGCTATAGCCTAAGCCGCCTGCTGGCCGACTATCGCCAGTGGTGTCAGCAGCAAACCACTCAGGATGTGCGGGTGGCCCTGCTCTATGCGTCGGCCTATGGCAATACGGCGACGATCGCCAGCGCGATCGCCCAGGGGTTGATCCAGGCCCAGGCGGCGGTTGAATTGGTGAACTGTGAGTTGACCGATCCCGATGATCTCACTCGTGTGATTTCGGCCTGTGATGGCTTTATTATTGGCTCCCCCACCCTGGGAGGCCACGCGCCGGTCCAAATCCAAACGGCCCTGGGGATTATCCTGGCGACGGCTCCTAAAACCAAGCTGGCTGGGGTCTTTGGTTCCTATGGCTGGAGTGGAGAAGCGATCGATCTAATCGAGACTAAATTGCGGGATGCCAACTTCTCCCTGGGCTTTGACCCGATTCGGGTGCGGTTTAGCCCCACGGCAATGACGTTGCAAATGTGTGAGGATGCGGGGGCCGAATTCGCCCAACGGTTACGCAAACGCAAAAAGCAGCGGCCTACCCGGCCAGGGGTAACGGTGGCCCAGACTGCCGATCGCACGGCCCAGGCAATGGGGCGCGTGATTGGTTCCCTCTGTGTCCTGACCACCCAGGTGGGGGACCACCATCGGGGAATGCTCACGGCCTGGGTTTCGCAGGCTAGCTTTAACCCGCCGGGAATTATGGTGGCGATCGCGGCGGATCAGGCCGAGCCGCTCCTCCGTCCCCAGGCTCCCTTTGTGCTCAACTTGCTCCAGGAAGGGCGGGCCGTCCGGCGTCACTTTACCTATCAACCGACCCCTGGCGCTCATCCCTTCAGCGAACTGGCGCACCATCCCGGCAGCAATGGGTGCTTGATTCTGGATGCAGCCCTCGCCTACCTGGAATGTCAGGTGGAAAGCTGGATGGAAGTGGGGGATCACTGGCTGGTGTATGCGATCGTGCGCCAGGGATCGGTTCTGGAAACCGAGGGGATGACCGCGATTCACCACCGACAGTCGGGTAGTCATTATTGATGGGTAATCAAAACCAGTCCATTGTATTCGTGCCGTGAGCAGGGCCATCCCCCTCAACATTGCTAGGGGGTTCCTCGTTAGAATTAACGTAAAACGGGGTTAACTCTGATTAGCACCTGTCCATTGTGGCGATCGGGTGTAGCAGTCTGCCTGTGGCCTAGGGGTGCCAAGTGCCGCCGTTGCCCGCGTTTGGGAGCGCCCCTAGCCGCGTCGGTAAGGTGTTTCCTTTAGAGAGCCGATATGCAGGAATTACAATCACTGGCCCGGATTGAACATCGCAATAGTTTGGACAGCATTCTGGGCAGTCTGCCACCGGAGGCCAAAAGCTGGCTGGAAAGCCTGCCGTGGCAAAATCGACGTTATGTATTACTTATTTGCCACCTAATCTGTGCAGCCCCCCCAGAAGTACAAGCGGAATTCCTGGATGACTATACGGCAGATGGGATTGTGTCGCGTATGTTACACGATCGCGACTATCGCCAACAGGTGACCAAGTGCCTCCGGGAATTTCACATAGATACGGAACTCACGGAATCAGTTTTACGGGAATATATTCGGCAATTTTATATTCACTCAGCCCAGGATGCCCATCGACAACCAACCCTCTATCTGGAATCAGCTCTACGCTTGGTAATTAGCACTGAAGAGCGGAATAATGTCCTGAACTATGCCCTCGGTTTTGAATTACTAAAAATGCTCTTTCAAATGAGTTGGCTACAGCAGGAAAAACTCTATCGTCTGCAACGTAATCAGGAAGCCTTTATTCAAACCTATATTAAACCGATTCAACATGCCCATCGCATCAATGGAATTATTGTGCCGCGTGATGAAAAAATGTTTTTTGCAAAACGGGATTACTATATTCAAAAACCGGAAATTTCACCGCGAAAATTGATCGAATTGGTCATGGCGACCTTTACCAGCGATGTGGTAACAACCTTTGGCTTTTCTGTCCTGCGCCACCTCAATTCCCTTGTATTTGACTATGACTATATCTACCGGCCTGAAGTAGATGGCATCTTCTCCTAGCCTCGATACCCTCACGGCTGCCCAACTCGACACTTGGCTGGCCCGCGTCCAACCACACGCCCAAACGGGCACCCTTCCCGACTATATCCCAGCTCTGGCTGAAGCGAATCCAGAGACCCTGGCGATCGCGATTCAAACCCGCCGTACTCACCTGATTCGGGGCGATCGGACCTACGCCTTTCCCCTGATGAGTGTGGTTAAGCCCTTTTTGCTCCTGTATGCCTTGGCAACCCAGGGAACAGACAGGGTGTTCAGCCATGTCGGCATGGACCCTAGTGATCGCCCCTTTAATGCCCTTGATCAACTTCAGGCGGATGGCGGGTTTCCCCGTAACCCCATGCTCAATAGCGGGGCGATCGCCCTGGCGGCTCTCCTCCCTGGCGACACCCCCACTACCCGTTGCCAAGGCTTGGCGGCATGGTTGAACCACCAGGCGGGGAGCCATCTGTCTTTAGATCGGCAGATGTTGGCATCGGTGCGATCGCGTCCTAATGCGCGTAACCGGGCGTTGGCCGACTGCTTAGCTGCCGCAGGGTTTCTCGCCCAGCCAGCCGCCAGTGCCCTGGATACCTACGAACAGATTTGCTGCTTAACGGGCACGATCGGAGATTTAAGCCGCCTCGGTATGTTACTGGTACTGCCGCACTCTGACCTTGATCCCACCCATTGTCAGGGGGTCAACGCGATTATGGCAACCTGTGGCCTTTATGAATATTCGGGGCGATTTGCGGTAACGGTGGGGTTGCCCTGTAAGTCCGGGGTAAGTGGGGCACTGCTGGCGATCGTGCCGGGGCAGGGGGCGATCGCCTGTGTCAGTCCACCGTTGGATGCCAATGGCAACTCGATCGCGGGCCTTTGGCTCATCACCCAACTAGCCACGACCTTACACCTCAGTGTGTTCTATCGGGATGTGGCCTAAGCCGGTGGGGAAACGGGATTGAGCGGCTATACCCGAAGACGTATCCTGTTGCGGTTACCCCCAACCAGCCATACTGCGACGATGGCAGGGAATAATTGAGGGGCACAGAATCACGTTGACCTTGGGAACCCCTGCGATATGCCAGCGCCGTCTTCGGCCCCATCCGTTTGGAAGTTGGGCAGTATTCTGCTAACGGGGGTGTTGGCGATTGCCACTGCCTCGATGTTTATTCGGATTGCCCTAGCCGCAGTCCCCAACGCGGGAGTTGGCTTCAGTTTGGTCTTGGCGGCCTCACGGTTGACGATCGCGGCCCTCTGCCTGCTCCCCGCCTGGTGGCAACTGCCCCGGTTGCAACTCCAACCCCAAGCGATCGCCTATGCCCTAGCCGCTGGGACTTGTCTGGCCCTACACTTTGCCACTTGGATTACGTCTTTGGCCTACACGTCGATCGCGGCCTCGACAGTGATTGTGACCACCAATCCGGTGTGGGTTGCCCTGTTGTCTTGGTGGCTATGGCAGGAGCGACCACCCCAGCGCACTCGGGTTGGGATCGGCATTGCCCTGGGCGGGGGAATCTTAATTGCCCTGGGGGATGCCCACGGGGGCACAGGCAGTCAACCGTTGTTGGGGGATGCCCTGGCCCTGGTGGGGGCATGGGCTGCTAGTCTCTATTTCCTGTTGGGGCGGGAAGCCCAACAACGGGGGTTAGGGGTTACGGCCTATGTGGCGATCGCCTACACGGCGGCTGCCGGCCTGCTGCTGCCCTTACCGCTCTTGGCCGGTGCGGCCTATTGGCCCCAACCACCGATGGTGTATGCCTGTATTATCCTGATGGCCCTGTTATCCCAGGTGATTGGCCATACCAGTTGCAACTGGGCCATGCGTTGGACCTCCCCCACGATCGTTGCCCTAGCCCTGTTGCTGGAACCCGTGGGTGCAAGTGTGCTGGCCTGGATGATTTTCCAGGAGGTTCCGGGTCCCGTGGTACGTCTGGGGGCAGGAGTCCTGCTCACGGGTGTCGCGATCGCGACGCTGGGACAGCGATCGCCCCCCGCTGGGTGAAATCATCCCAAAACAACAAACGGGCACTGCTCGCAGGCCCGTTTATTCAGTCAACCACGGGTCAACCCAGTTAGGACAAGGGCTGATCGGCCCGCAGGGTAAACGTGAGTGCCGAAGGCGGGGTCGCGGCTGACCCGTCCGTCAGTTCTAGGGTGAGCGTATAGGGTTGATCGAACCCCACCGCTTGTAAGACAACCGTCAAAGGTCCAGCTAACGATCGCTGGGCCGTCGTCTGGCCCGCTTCACCCGTCAGTTGCACCCGTCCCCCACAGGGTAGCTGGGTCTGCACCCGCAGGCAGGGGGTCCCCGCCTCCGTATCCGTCGTAATCCGGAGTTCCACGGCTCCCATCGCCGTTTGCCATGTGCGCTCCAGGGGTTGGCGATCGGCGGGTAAGACCAGGGTTAATGCCGCCAACAACTCCCGTGCCGCCAGCAGAGACAGCAGCATCTGTTGGTGGGGATCGGCCTGTTCATAGCTAGCCGGTAACGGTTGCCCTAACGGTTGCCCCAGCACGGCCTGGGGACCCCGGGCCGGGGACATCAACACCAGTTCCGTTAACTGGTTGAGGGTTAAGAACTGACCAGGGAACAGGTCTTCCACCGCCCGAACCAGCTTCGCACCGGTTTGTAGGGAAGACTGGGCCACCGTTTGGCACTGCTCCAAAAGCTGGGCGAGGACCGGCTCACCCATTGGGATGGGCAGGGGCAAATCCCGCAGTTGGGCAATCCACGCATGGGCCAATCGGCGCTCCCTGGGACTATCAAGGCCAACCTCAACGTCAGATTCATAGTCCATAACCTGCGTTTCCCAAGGGAACAGGGGAGGATGACGAAGGATTTCTTGTTTGAGACGGCGCTTCAACAACGCCTGGAAACGGTCTTGCACAACAGGTATTCCTCTCTTAACGAGTGGTGGATACCCTGATGATCGGCGGTAACTCTCCAATTCCGAATCAATGGCACCGCGCTGATTGGAGGACTCAGCACGATCGAGGGGGTTGGTATTCAACTCCATCACCTCGGGGTAGACGACAGGCTCCTGAAAGGTAGAAGGTGTAGTTGGCAGGTCCTCCCGACCGACGGCTTCCGTAGGGACAGGCAAACCTGCGGCTGGCCCCTGAGAATCACTTTCCCCCAAGAGCCAATGACGTAAATAAGCTTCTAGGCTTTCTGACTCCCTATTCATCGGTTGCGGCTCCCGCTCCGGACACTAAATGGTTACGAATTTCCCAGGCTTGTCCTAACAGTTTTGACCACTGGCGTTGCAATTGGGCCATCGTACATCCCAGTTTTTGGGCGATCGCCCGCTCCGAGAGTCCGTGCTGTTTCAGTTGCAACAGTTCCCGCTGCTGTCCACTAAGCTGTTGCTGAAAATTCTGCCATTGTTGGGGCGTCAAGCCAAGATTATGCTCCAGATCCGCCCCTAGCCACTGATGCACCAATTCCCAATGGTGGGACAGGGAAAAGCGGATGAGGTGGTACTTAAACCGCTGTTGTAGGTAATCCCGTTGGCGCGGGGTGAGGTTCAAAATCGCCTCAATTTCATTCGCCGAGAGATCCTGAAGCCGCAACACAAAATAATCGGCACAATCACTTTGTTGACGCTCCTCCAGGTAACTAATCAGGGCATTGACCACCGTTTGCCGTAGGGCATCCTCGGCGGGTTCCGGTTCCTGAGCCACCATTTGTTCGCGCACCTGTTGGACCGAGGCCGCACTCCAGGCCGACTCAAACTCCGAGATGCCTCCTTCAGCGGCTTGCTCCATATCCACCGAGGCTTCAGCGGGTTGCTGCTGGGAGAAGGTTTGTGCCCGCAGGATGATCAGCTGTTGGTTGCGCTGGCGGGGCAGGGGAATGCGGCGCTTGGCATACCGCTCGGTAAAAGCCATATATTCCGCCAATTCCAGAAGCTGATCAGGGCGATAGCTTTCGGGCAACTCCATCTCCCGCCGGAAAGCATTGAGGGCTTCCATATAGAAATTTTGCAAAAAGTCCTCGATCAGCATCAGGCGCACCTGGTAACTGGCAGGTCCCTGCGCTGGACGGATATAGCGATAGATCACCGCGCTGAGCGTACTGTGCAGATCCACCCGCCCCTGCCGGGAACCCAGGCGATAGTACTTAAGACATTGTTGGAGACGGTGTTTGGCCAGGGTGGTGGCCCAAATTTCGACCTCCCCAGAGGCTTGAATCCGTTTACTTTCGGTGCAAATGCGATCGACTTCTTTGGCAAGGCGGTTTGCAACCTCCCAGCAGGTCGCTGGGGTTGCCCGTGTTGACTGATTGAGTTCTTGAAATAGTAGTTGAAGGATTGGCTCCACAACTCCGCACCCGTGATGATTGGTTTCTCACAGTAGCAGTCCCCCAGTGCGGGACCCAGTAGACACACCCAATCATGGCACCCGGCTTCAAAGTATATTACGATAGCTGCCAGTAGCCCCAACAAACCAATGGGCAAGCGGCGTTGTATTGTGTCCAGGACAGGGTAGCGTCCCTCCACCAACGCCTTGCGCATAGACATAGACATTGATCATCAACAATGGCTCATGAACGCCATCGCTCATGAGCGATCGATGGTCTATCCTGCTATCTACAGTCTAAGATGCCCCTAATCCGCCCATGAATGATCTGGATCAGCAAATTAAAGCACTTATCGACGGTGCGCCCCAGGACGATCGCACCCCCCAGGCCGTCGCCGCGATCGGTCCAGTGCTGAAGGTAATAGCGGTACGACTACGCCATCTCCAATACTATATTGTTCAATCCGCCGATCAAGAGTGGCTGACGACCGTCCTCAGTCATCGGACCCAGGTAGGCCGGGAGAAGCGAGTAGTCTATGCCTATCCCACCCTGGCTGATGCGATGCGGGCAACGGGTATCCAGCAAGACCCCCGGCTGATGGCCCTACCCATGCCGATCGTGCATATCCTGTTCCAGATGCTCTCGTTAGCGACCGTGGATAGCCTGGTTTTCTTTGAAACACCGGGCAATACGGAAATCGGTACGGAGGTACAACGTCAAGAATTACACCACCTTTTGGAGGAACATCTGCAACCCCTCAGCCCACGTCCGCCTGCCCATTGGGCGTAGTCATTTAGGCGTAGTCATTTAGTGGTGACTCCTCGGTAAATTCTCCGGTTTTTTCCCAAGATTGTCCGGAGAAGAGTAAGGATATCCCCTGAGGGTAGGTAACGTGTAATGGCTATCGTGGTCTAATGGCTATCGTGGTCAATATGAGTCGCGTTCGTGCCGCCGCGTCGGCGAAAAATCCCTGGGATAACCAGAAAAGCATCGGGAATCCTGAGCGGCGCAGGCGCATCAGGAGGAATGATTCCCCCGTATTCACCTAACGGCGTGAGGCAGGGTGCCTATTGGGCCATGAACGAGTCAACAACCACTGCTAAGGGCACCATCCTGATCGTGGATGATACCCCTCAGACGCTGCAATGGATCGCCACTCTCTTGCGCGAACACGGCTATGAGGTGCGGGGGGCGATCAATGGGGCAATGGCACTCAGAAGTGCCAAGATGGACCCACCGGAGTTGATCCTGCTGGATGTAAGTATGCCCCGCATGGATGGTTATGAGGTCTGCCAACGCTTAAAGACTGATCCGGATACCGCTGATATTCCCGTGATTTTTGTCAGTTCCCTGACGGAGGTCCTGAGTAAGGTCCGGGCGTTTGAAGTGGGCGGGGCAGATTACATTACCAAACCACTCCAGATGGAGGAAGTCGTGGCCCGGATTGAGCATCAATTGACGATTCGGCGGCTACAGGCTTCTCTCAAACGCCAAAATGCCCAACTCCAGCGGGAAATTCAGGAACGGGAGCGGGCACTGGAGGAATTACAACGCACGGAGGCGGCTCTGCGTCTGGCGGAGGAGAAATACCGCAGCATTGTGGAAAATGCGGTGGAGGGGATTTTCCAGGTGACGCCGACGGGACAGTACTTAAGCGTGAATCCGGCCCTAGCGCAACTATTGGGCTATGATTCCCCCGCCGCGCTGATGGCGAGTGTGACGGATATTGGCAAGCAGCTTTATGTGGAACCCTATCGTTGGGCTGAGTTTTTGGCCTATATGCGGCGCTATCGTGAAGTGACGGGGTTTGAGTCTGAGGTGTATCGGGCGGATGGGAGTCGGCTCTGGATTTCGGAAAATGTCCGGGCGGTGCGGGATGCCAATGGCCAGTTGCTCTATTACGAGGGAACGGTGCGGGATGTGACCGATCGCCGTCAAACGGAGGAGGAGTTGCGTCAACAGCGGCTGCGATCGGAATACCTGTTACTCAATGTGCTCCCCCAACCGATCGCGGAACGCTTGAAGCAGGGCCAGCATACGATCGCGGAAAGCTTTACGGAAGTGACGGTCCTGTTTGCCGATATTGTTGATTTCTCAAAGCTGGCGACCCAGGTCTCACCGACGGCCCTCGTGGAGCAATTGAACCAAATTTTTTCCTGCTGCGATCGGCTGGCGGAACGGCATGGGCTAGAAAAAATCAAGACGATCGGGGATGCCTATATGGTCGTCGGGGGGCTGCCGAAACCGAATGTTCACCACGCCCAAGCGGTCGCGGCGATGGCTTTGGAAATGCGCCAGGAAATTCGACGGTTTCAACGGGCAGATGGTCAACCCTATCGCTTGCGGATTGGGATTCATTCTGGGCCGGTTGTTGCGGGCGTGATCGGTCAGAAGAAATTCATCTATGACCTGTGGGGCGAAACCGTAAATATTGCCAGCCGCATGGAGTCCCAAGGTCTGCCGGATCACATTCAGGTGACAGCGGCCACCTATGAACGGCTACAGCCGTTCTATGAGCTAGCGGAACGAGGGACGATTCTGGTCAAGGGCATGGGGGAAATGGTGACCTATTGGTTACTAGCCCCCAAACCTACACTGGATGATCCCTTGGCAGCGGCCCCGGTGCTGAGCGGGAAGGAGGCGTTGGAAGGTATCGCCCACGAGAATCATGGCACAATACCCTAAAGTGTGGAGGCTGGGTAGATGAATCGTAGAATGCTCCTCAAGGCTGCTGCGCTGGGCTTAGCGGGCAGTTCCCTGCCATTTGGCTGGGGGCGGCGATCGTGGGCCATTGCGGGGGAAGCGTCCGGCGCAGCCCATTGGGGGTATACGGGGGCGGCAGGCCCCGAACATTGGGGAGAATTGTCCAGCGAGTATCAGGCCTGTCAGTTGGGTGCACATCAGTCACCGATCGACTTAAGTGGGGCGATCGCGGCTCAGTTACCCCCCATTCGCCTGGACTATCGGAAAACCCCCCTGCGGCTCATCAATAATGGCCATACGCTCCAGGTGAACTACGAACCCGGCAGTACCCTCACGATCGGGGATCAAGTCTTTGAGTTAGTCCAGTTCCACTTCCATCACCCCAGTGAGCATGCCGTTCAGGGCAAGCCCGCAGACATGGAACTCCACCTTGTCCATCGCAATCGGGCAGGTGCCTTGGCTGTCCTGGGCGTGTTATTAACAGCGGGGGCTGAGAATGCGGCCCTGAAGCCCATTTTGGCCGCAATGCCCGATCGCCCTGGCCCAGAGCAAACCCTGCCAGCGGTCACCCTGAATGCCAAGGATTTGTTACCGCCCCATCTAGGGTCCTATCGTTATTTTGGGTCCCTGACGACGCCGCCCTGTTCGGAGGGGGTCAGTTGGATTGTGTTGCAGCAACCCGTGCCCCTGGCCACGGATCAAATTCGCCAATTCGCAGAGCACTTTCCTGGCAATGCCCGCCCGATTAATGCCCTCAATCAGCGGTTTTTACTGCGATCGCCCTAACGATAACTTCGACGCAGGCTAGGCCAGTCTGTTACCGCATTCAAAATTCAAAATTCAAAATTCAAAATTCAAAATTCAAAATTCAAAATTCAA
>JBBILC010000096.1:0-21841 GCA_037445115.1 Coleofasciculaceae cyanobacterium bin_20 | reverse complement strand
CGATTCAACAGGTGGTGGATGCGATGAATGCCCTGAATGTGGCCGCGAAGGAAACTGCCGGAGGAATCAGCCAGATTCGGATCGGCACCCAGCGGTTGAATGAAGCGGCCCAAAACCTACAAGCGATCGTGTAAGCGAGTAGGTAAGAGGTAAGAGGTAAGAGGGACACAGAAACGAGGAACCCAATTATGCGAATTGAAGATGATGAACTGCGCGAAGTGTTCCAGATCGCCAGTGAAGAGCATATCCAAAACCTGGATGCGGGTCTGTTGCATCTCGAAAAGCATCCCGATGATATGGAAACCCTCAAGGCGCTCATGCGGGATACCCATTCCCTTAAGGGTGATGCCAATATGCTGGGCCTCAAGGATCTGGGTACCCTCGCCCATCAGATGGAGCACCTCTTTGGCAAGGTCACCCGTGGCGAACAGCCCTTCACGCCGGAATTGGCGGATCACCTGGGACACGGGTTGGAGGCCGTCCGCAAACTGGTCCACGAGGCCCTCACGGGCGAACCAGCGGCGGTCAATACCTTCTACGTCCTGGCGGAATTGATGGGCGCGACCCCAGAATCAGGGGGAACCCCCGTCACGCCGATTGAGGTCGAGGCTGAGAGCGCGATACCCCAAGCGACACCTGACGCGATCGCCCCGTTTGAGTCCCCGTCTGAACCCGCCGAGCATTGGGATACCGAGGCTCCCCCCAGCCCAGAACCCGATACGGTCCCGCCTGTTGAGGTCATGGCAACCGCCCTAGCTGCGTCAGGGAGTCCGGAGGCGATCGCGCCACCCCCTGTTCTCGCCGCGAGTCCCAATGGTTCCCAAGGAGCCGCTGTGGCCGTAGCGACCGCCACCAGTACGCCGGACAGTAGTTACCATATCGAAACGATCCGGGTGCCCACGCGTAATTTGGATGCCCTGATGACCCAGGCCGGGGAACTCACGGTTACCAAGATTCGCATTGCCCATCGACTGGCGGAAGTTGACACGATCGCTAACCTCTGGGAAGAATGGAGCCGCGATCTGTTTCTCAATCGCTTCCTGCTGGAAGAACTGCGCAAGGGCAACGGCAACCTGCAAAAGCTTGAAGGGTTCCACAACCGCACGGAAACCCATCTGGGGCAATTGGGCACCCTGGTTAACCAGATCCGGCGCACCCTGTCGGAGGATACGGCCCGCCTGGAACTGATCAGCGAAGACCTGGAGGAGGAAATTCGCACCCTGCGGTTATTGCCCCTCAGTACGCTGTTTAACCTATTTCCCCGGCTGGTCCGGGATTTGGCGCGGCAGGAAGGGAAGGCGATCGAACTGGTGATTGAGGGCGGGGATACCCGTGCGGATAAACGCATCCTGGAGGAAATGAAAGATCCCCTCATGCATATCCTGCGCAACGCGGTGGATCACGGCATTGAGGCCCCCACGGAACGGGAACGGCGCGGCAAACCCGCAATGGGCACCATCCACCTACGCGGCTACCAAACCCCTACCCATATCGTGATTGAGGTGAGTGACGATGGGCGCGGTCTGGATCTGGAGCAGATCAAACAAACGGCCCTGAAACGGCGGATTGTCTCGGAGGAAGAGTTAGCCAGCCTCTCGCCTAACCAAGTCCAGAATTTGATTTTTGAACCCGGTTTTTCCACCCGGAGTTTAGTCACCGAAGTGTCGGGGCGCGGTGTGGGGTTGGATGTGGTGCGTACCCACGTCGATCGTCTGAAGGGCAATATTCAGGTGATTTCGACCCCCAATCAGGGTTGTATGATCCGGTTGCAATTGAGCATGACCCTGGCGACCGCCCATGTGCTGATTGTGGCGCTCCGGGGCGAGTCCTATGCGATTCCGGTCGAAGCCGTAGAAACCGCGTGTTTGGTGCATTTGGAAAGTGTCTTTACGATCGAAAATCGCCCCACGATTCTGCATCAAAATCAACCCATTTCCGTTGCCTATTTGTCGGATTTACTAGAGCTACCGGTCAGTGATAACGGCAAGCGCCTCGGCAGTGCGGAGCAGAAGTTACCCTGCATTATTCTGCGGGTCGGGGAAGAACAACTGGGCGTTTTTGTGGATGCGCTGTTGGATGAGCAGGATGTGGTCCTGAAGCCGCAAAGTCAACTGCTCAAGCGGGTGCGCAATATTTCTGGGGCCACGATTTTGGGAACCGGACGCGTGTGTATGGTCCTGAATCCGGCGGATTTAATTAAGTCGGTGCGTCGGCAGGAACAGCGGCAAGGCAAGTCTGTGGTGGCGGCCCAGCCCACGGATCAACGACGCTTGTCGATTCTTTTAGTGGAGGATTCGATCGCCACCCGCACCCAGGAAAAGCGCATTCTGGAAGGGGCTGGCTATGAAGTTGTGGCCGCTGTGGATGGGCTGGATGGCTTTAATAAGCTGCAAACCCGGTCTTTTGATGCGGTGGTGAGCGATATCCAAATGCCCAATCTGGACGGCTTGGGCCTCACCCAGCGCATTCGCCAACACAAGGAATACAGCGAATTGCCGATTATCCTGGTCACTACCCTGGCCAGTGATGAGGACAAACGCCGGGGAGCCGAAGCGGGGGCCAATGCCTATATCACTAAGAGTAGTTTTAATCAGGATGTGTTGTTGGAAACCTTGAATCGCCTGATCTGAGCCTGACTCTCCTACCGGCAGCCAGCGTCAGGCGATCGCCCATTCAACGCGGGATAGCCGTCTGAGCGGGTGTTGGGAAAGTCCAGAAACAAGTCGTTTTGGCGCTAAAGCGCAACTACAAACGCAAAACAATCCTTAGGACAGCCAAGCGTCGAGGTTCGTAGTCGGGGTTTTAACCACGCTCCCCCTTTTAAAACATCCTCTGGGTCTATCGCAGCCTCGGTTGTCTCCGGGGCAGACAGGATGCCTACTCCAACATTGTTTTTCGTTCGCGTCGCGTTTCCACAGGCGCATCGACTGAGACGCTGTGTTCGCTTAGGCTTAATGGAGAATAGGGGACTCGAACCCCTGACCTCTGCGGTGCGATCGCAGCGCTCTACCAACTGAGCTAATTCCCCGATATTACCGTTAACCCTTATCTTACCAGGCATTCCCTGGCCTAGGCGAGGGGAGACTGGGCTGGAATCCCCACCCCACGCGGAAACGGCTGGGGGGTCGGGTGGTCTTTGCGCAGATACAACAGATGGCGCACGCTGTGGCTGAGGGGTGTGTGGAACCGCTCGGTGATCACCAGGCTACCACCCAGTTGTTGACTTGTCTGGTGTAGGGCTTCGGCCTCGATCGCCGTCCACTCGCCCCGATACAGGACAGCCCACCCGCCTAACTTGACCAATGGCAACGCATATTCGGCACAGACCGATGCTGGTCCCACGGCCCGGATCACCGCCAGATCATATTGCTCACGATGGTCCGATCGCTGTCCCACTGCCTCCACCCGTTCCACTAGGGGGGTCACATTTGCCAGCCCCAAGGCCGATCGCACCGATGCCACAAAGGCCAATTTCTTACGGGTTGAATCCAACAGCGTGATCGACCACTGGGGACAGGCGATCGCAATGGGTAACCCTGGAAACCCCGCCCCAGTGCCAATATCAATCCCCCGTGCCGTGGCGGGAGGTGGGGTGACTAGGGGGCCATTTTCGTCCAGGACAGGTATCAGAAAAGGCCGAATCCCCCGCAGTGAATCCCAGAGGTGTTTCTCCCAAAACGCTGACGGCTCCGTAATCCGGGTCAGATTTAGCCGCCGATTCCCCTCAAGCACAGCTTGATAGAGAGCCTGGAACGCTTGCGTCTGCTCAGGGGAAGGTTGCCAGCCGAGGGAGGACGCCCAAACCTCATCCCAAGGCGCAAAGGGTGAGGCCAACATGGGCACCTCGGCTAGGGGGTCAGGATTAATTGCCATGCCGCCTCCGTCGCCTGCCAGCGTGGGCTGGGGGTTTCACCCACCACATAGGGTCCCCAATATCGCCGCGATCCATCCTGGGCAAAGGCCACCAACACATCCCCCGGCTGCAACTTCAACTGCTGTTCCGGTAAGGACAGGATTAAACCACTTGTACTGCCCTCTTGGGGGGCAAAATCCCAATGGACGGGTTCTTCATAGGGGGAAGCTGATGACGCTGGGGGCGTATCGAGCAGGGTATGTTGCGCCAATAAGGCGACTCGAATGGGATGATCGGTACGGTTACTGACCCGCAGGCTTCCCAGGGGAGCCGACGGCGGCGGAGCCGGAGCGACTACCGTTAGATCAGGGGCCACCGAAGTGGGGCTGTCTGTGGGCAGCGGCGAAGGAACCGCCGCTAGGGGAGGTGAGGGCGTTGCCAAGGGGGAGGGGCGTGCCGATCGGAGGTCAGGAACGATCGTCGCCTCAAGCTCAGGTTTGGCAGGACGCAGGGGAAGGCGTTGCACGATCAACACCGCTAAGGGCAAGCCCGCACCGATAGCCAGGAGCGCGATCGCAGCAGGGTATACTCTCTGTGTTACCATTCGCCACTGCTCACCTCGCATACACCCCCGATCGCCCCTGCGTCCAATACGAATAGCCTTCTTCTTCCATACTAATCACAAGCGCTGACTCCTAACACATCTGATAGCCCTGAATTTAAGGTTCAATTCAGGATCATCCCCCAGTTGGCTCCTTGCCTTGTTTTCTTGCGTCCCTCCCATGCAAAACACTCGCCTCAACCGCCTGTTTGATGTCCTATTGCTCCAACTGCGCAATCAACTGCGCAATCCCTGGCGACGGCTGTCGGTCCTGTGCATTAGCCTGCTGTTTGGGAATTTTGCGGCCAACGTCTTTACCACTTTTGTCGGTCAAGCGGGTCGTCAGGATACGGTGGTCGCGATCGTGTTGGTGCTGCTGACCGAATTGGCAAATCGCCTGTTCTATCGCCCCAATCGCCGTCCTGAATTTGCCCTGGGTTGGGATGCCCTCAACAGTTTCAAGTTGGGGTTTACCTATGCCCTCTTCCTGGAAGCCTTCAAGATTGGGTCTTAATCCCGATCTGGGTTGTGCGTACTGGGCGAGGACTCTGGTTCCTCGTTTGCCTGAGAGACTTTGGCTTCTGGCAGGATCAGCATGGCATCTCCAAAGGAATAAAACCGATACTGCTTGGCGATCGCTTCGTGATAGAGCGCCAACACCCGCTTCCGCCCTAGGAAGGCACTGACTAGCATTAATAAACTTGATTTGGGCAGATGGAAATTCGTAATCACGCCATCAATCACCTGCCATTCATAGCCGGGATAGATAAACAGATTGGTTTTCCCCCGGAAGGGTTGTAGGCTACCCGTCTCCTTTATTACCCCTTCCAGGGAACGGACGACGGTCGTACCCACGGCAACCACCCGTCCCCCATTGGCCTGGGTCTGCTGGATCTTGGCGATCGTCGCGGCTGGAATATCAAACCACTCGGAATGCATCGCATGGGCCGTAATATCCGTCGCCTCCACCGGGCGGAACGTGCCCACACCCACGTGCAGCGTTATGAAGGCTTGCTCAATCCCCCGCTCCCGCAGGCGTGTGAATAAGGACTCGGTAAAGTGCAGACCCGCTGTTGGGGCTGCCGCCGACCCGGATGCGCGGGCATAGACGGTTTGATAGCGATCGGGTTCGGCAGTGCTGTGATCAATGTAGGGAGGCAGGGGCATTTGCCCCAGGGTATCCAGGTAGGTTTCCAGCGAGGCCGTTTCGGGTAAGTCAAATTGGATCAGCCGTCCCCCGGTGGCGGCATCCTTGGCTAACACCGTTGCCGTCAGGGAGAGGGGAGGGGTTCCATCCGCCTTAGGTTGGGCCTGGAAGTAAAGCTGTGATCCCACCTTCATGCGCTTGCCGGGACGCACTAGGGCCAACCAACAGTGGGGGGGGAGGGGCTGGCCAGAGGGGAACTGGTGTTGGGGTTCCAGGAGGAGAATCTCGATCGCTGCTCCACTGCTTTTTCGACCATAGAGACGGGCCGGAATCACGCGAGTGTCGTTGAGAACCAGCAGATCCCCTGGTCGCAACCAATCCGGCAGCTCGCGAAACACACTGTGGTAGTGCTCAGTGGGCGATGCCACCACCAGCAAGCGTGAACTATCCCTAGGCGTAACCGGATTTTGGGCAATCCGGTCGGCAGGCAGGTCATAGTCATAGGCTGCCAATCGGCGATCGGGTGTCGGACTAGCGTTCAACGGCAGATCAGGCTTGCACAATGTGAATACCCCTTTAATATCCCTCTAATGTGTTAGGACACCCCAAAAGGTGAAGAAAATCTAAAACTTGGGTGAACTTCCCCACCTCTTTGTCCCGAAGTTGGGGACTTTTCCCCTATCACCCCAGGCCAGCCACAGCGACAATAGATATGTAGCATTGTTGCTTTGTCCAGAGGTGATATGCAATACCTCTACTATCTCGCCAACGCCAGTTTAACGATGCGCGTTGTGGAATATCTCCATTCCCATCCGCAATTGGGTGCCCAGTTTGTGACCGTTGTCCACCGTATTGACGGTTGGGTGGTACGGGTCAAACTACGTCATACCCTTGATCCACAACGGGCTGGCGATTTCCGTGCTTTCCTGAATGAATTGGGAATTCCCTACGAGGCGGATGCCCGTCTGCAAATGGTGCTGTGGAGCTTGGAGATTGGCCAATCCCCCATTGAAGTCATGCGCCGCTACCAGGTGGCGATCGTCTCCCACGGGTTGCCCGACAGTCAGGAAATTGAAGCGTTCCGTAGTCAGTTTGTGCGGGGCCTCGGCTATTGCCCTGAAACATTGGCTTAAGGTGCCGGGGGAGGAGATCAGCCACTCGCCAAGGCGATCTCCTAACTGCTTGCGTGTCCTAGCTTGGCGCGATCGCGAGGAGAATAACCGCATGCCATTGGGAACAGGGGCGATCGCGGCGGATTAATCCCTAAAATCGAAAAAATCGAATAGTGGACACCTCGAAAAGTACCCATTTTCGCCACCGAACCCAGGCAATCATAAGGGGTTAAGACAGGCAGCGGAACCGCCCGCCTCAGTTAATCGAAGTTCCCTAGTGCAATCAAGTACCTATCAAGTGTGCCCATTGTCTGTAGTGAGACCCCATTGCCGATTGCAACTGATCAGGTTTGGGCGAGGGGGCGGCTGGCTCTGGTTGGATTGTGGTGGTCCCCAGTACTCTAATCAACTAAGTCCGATGGGGAATCGGCTCTGTGGCGCAATTCGGAACACAAGCGTTTGGCATCAATGGCACTAGGGCCACAGCTTGCCATGCGATCAAAGGCTTTTTGCAAATCAACACCCGCATGGGAACGATGGAGGAAGGTTCCATCTGTCCATAATTCCTTAGTTGGCGTTGGTTGACCCGCATTCATATATCAAGGCTCCTTCTGGTGAGGCAATGGGGCTGGGGGATATATCCGCTAGGGAGGTGACACGCTGGCCACGACGCTAGGGATAGCACTTGCGTGAAAATACTGAGTTGACGGCGAAGCCGGTCCAACTGGGCCGTTCAGCAGTGCTATAGGTGAACACACCTGATGATGCTGACTTTCCGCACCCAGTTCCCTCCCCCGAATGGGTGATCTGTCATTACCTCATTGGGTAGTTTTACGGGGGGTGGGTTGGGAAGGACGGTGATACCACGATCGCAGTCGCTGGGGCGGTATCCCTAGGGCATATCCCAGGAGCATGGCCTGGTTCAACAAGGTTGTTTGCCAAACCCCCCGTTGTTGCCAACGCCGCGCCGAGGTGACCACGGTCTCTGGCACGATCGCCAGCTTACCTTGTGCTTGCAAGCGACGCACCCAGGCCACGTCTTCCATAATCGGCAGGTCTGGGAAGCCCCCCAATGCGTGAAAAATGGCCGCTGGGCAGAACAACGCCTGATCGCCATAGGGCAGCCGGAACAGCCGCGATCGCCAGTAAACCCCCCATTCCACCCACCGTAAACCGGGCAGATCACCAGCAATGCGCAGATCAAACGCCCCCGCGATCGTGCCAGGGGTAGCCAACGCGGTCCGGATGTGGGTAGGAAATCCCAGCGGTAGGTGGGTATCGGCATGGAGGAACAGGAGAATCCCCCCGGTGGCGATCGCGGCCCCCGCATTCATTTGGCGAGCACGTCCGGCGGGACTGTGGCAGAGCGTGATTCCTCCCAAGTGCTCAGCCTGGGCCACCGTGCTATCGGTGCTGCCCCCATCGACCACAATGACTTCCAGGGCACCCTCAGGGCGATCGGGTTGCCATTCCCCCTGACTGGCAAGGTGTAGCGCGCGCAGCATCTCAGGGAGAGTGCTGGCTTCGTTGAGTGTCGGCACAATGACAGAAATTCGATCTAGGATCATGGCAGGGATTGCCAACTTTAGTCACAAAAGGGGGAATACTAACCCCAAGCACTCAAAACCCACCCTCTAGCGGTTGGCATTCTGGGGTTATCCAGAAACTTATAGGGGTAATCTCACGTCCCCAGTGATAGGCCAGTGATGAGTCAATCAATAAGTCAGTTGGTGTGGGAAGTCAAGAGCGGAGCCAAGGGGGCAACGCGAGGGGATAGGGCAGTGTGTTAACCACTGAGACAGCTATACAGGGTGCGCCCTTGGACACTGGCATAACCGCGATCGGTCGTCTATTCCTTAAATAGGGTCATGATACAGTTTTTCACACGCATGGATCGGATCAAGCGTCGTTGGACCTATGCTTTCCTAGGGCTGGTCCTGACGTTAGGGATGGGTATCGGGATGCCCACCGCTGCCCAAGCCCTTCCCTGGGGCCAACTGATCCTTCGGGGCGTTCAGATCATGCAGTTATCCAGCCTATCGCCGCGCCAGGAAATGCAGATTGGTGCCCAAATCAATCGCCAACTTCAGCAGCAAGTGAGAATTTCCAATAACCGTGCCCTGACGGCCTATGTAAACGAAATCGGCCAACGGTTGGTGAATGCGAGTACCCGATCGGGGCTTAACTATACGTTTCAGGTGGTTGAAGATCGCGGGATTAATGCCTTTGCCACAATGGGCGGGTTTGTCTATGTCAACCGAGGGTTGCTGGAGGCGGCAGCCAACGAGGCGGAGTTAGCCAGTGTCATCGCCCATGAAATTGGCCATATTGAAGGGCGGCATCTGGTCAAACAAATGCGCGAAGTGGCGATCGCCCAGGGGGTAGCCACAGCGGCGGAAGTTGATACCAACCGAGCGGTGCAGTTGGGGGTTGAGTTGGCCCTGCGTCGTCCCCGTAGCCGCCAGGATGAGTTCGACGCCGACAGTCGCGGGTTGCGAATGCTGGGACAAGCTGGGTATGCCCAGTCAGCGATGGTCAGCTTTATGGAGAAACTGCTCGGGCGGGGTGGGTCGATGCCGACCTTCCTCAGCACGCACCCCAACACCCACGATCGGATTGTCGAATTGCGCCGCAATATTGATCCGAGGATGGCCACTGGCGACGGGCTGGATAGTCAAGCCTATCGCGATCGGCTGCGGAGTTCTTGAAATGAAGTCCAAGAAGCGGAGTTGCTCAGAGGATGTTTTTTAAAGGTTAAAACTGCGACCAAGTTCCCTGTGGGAGCGGAGATGAGGGATTGGTTGAGTCACTAGACAACGACGGTTCGCCCCTACCCATCTTGTTGCGGAAAAATTCCCGGCACCCAACATACATTTTTTGCTCATATTAGAACTGTCCCCATTAGGGGAGCTTTTCTTGGTTGTACTGATTTGGGTTGACTTCCCTAGGGTACTGACGAGAAATTATTCCTCCGTAGTTTCAATTACCGCAGTGCGATCGAGCAATAGCAACGTGCGCAATTGATCCGTATCGAGTTCCGTGAGCCAGTCTTCTCCCGCGCCGACGACCTGTTCAGCAAGGGCTTTTTTGCTCTCAATGAGGTCGTGGATTTTCTCCTCCAGGGTGCCGGAACAGACAAATTTATGGACCTGGACATTGCGGGTTTGGCCAATGCGGAAGGCGCGATCGGTGGCCTGATTTTCGACGGCGGGATTCCACCAGCGATCGTAGTGAAATACATGATTGGCACGGGTTAGGTTCAACCCCACCCCCCCTGCCTTGAGGGACAGGATCATAATCGGTGGGCCTTGGGGGTCATGCTGGAAGCGATCGACCATTTCCTCCCGTTGGCTCTGACGGGTTTCCCCATAGAGGAAAAAGATTTCCCGGCGGTGCCGGGTTTCCAAATGGGTCTTGAGCAGTTTTCCCCATTCGGCAAATTGGGTAAAGATCAGGGCATGATCACCATTTTCGAGCAACTCCTCCAGCATTTCATCCAACCGTTGCAACTTGCCGGAACTGCGGGAGAAATGGGGGTTAGTAACCGCTGCCGTTCCCATTTTAGATCGGCCTGTTTTTGCCGTTTGGGTTTTACGGGCAGGGGTTGAATTGGGATCGGGTTTACCAAGGAGCGGATGGTTGCAAATTTGCTTGAGCTTCATCAAGAGGGCCAGAATCATCCCCCGCCGCTGAATCCCTTCCGCAGCTTCCAATGCCGCCAGGGTGTGATCAACGGTTTGTTGGTAGAGGGTAGCCTGTTCTGGGGAAAGGCCGCAGAAAACGGTCATTTCTTGTTTTTCGGGGAGATCCTGGATAATGTCACGATCGGTCTTTAAGCGTCGCAGAATAAAGGGCTGTACCAGCGATCGCAGGGTTTGCAAGGAATCCGTATCGCCATAACGCTCGATCGGGATGGCAAAGCGGCGTTGGAAAAAAGGGCGCGGTCCCAGATAACCGGGATTCAGGAAATCCATAATCGACCAGAGTTCAGACAGTCGATTTTCGACCGGTGTCCCCGTCAAGGCAATGCGAAAATGGGCGTTGAGTTCCCGGATCGCTTGCGCCTGTTTGGCCTGGGGATTTTTGACATTTTGGGCTTCATCAATCACCAGACCGCGCCACTGAATTTGTTGAAATTCCTTCAGATCACGATAGGCCAGGGCATAGCTACTAATCACCAACTGTTTTCCCTTGACGGCCCGTTCAAAGGATTTCCCCTTGGCTCGTTTATCGCCGTGGTGAACCAGGGTTTGCAAGGTCGGGCCAAAGCGCCGTACCTCCCGCTCCCAGTTGCCGAGTACCGATGTGGGACAAATCAGTAAAACCGGCGCATCTAGATCGTCCTGTTCCTGGAGGGTCAGCAAAAAGGCAATACATTGAATCGTTTTCCCCAACCCCATGTCGTCGGCAAGGCAGGCCCCCAAGCCCCAGCGTTCCAGAAACGCCAGCCAACCGGCTCCCCGTGCCTGGTAGGGCCGCAATTCGCCGCGAAACTCACGGGGTGGATCGATTGGGGTCAGCGATCGCTGGTTCGTTAGGGTGGCAAATAATTCCTGCAACGCGCCAGTCGCTTCAAAGTTGACCACGGGCAGCTTGGCGATCGCCTGGGTATCTCCCGTACTCAACCGCAGGGCTTCCTCCAGGGATAGGGTGCGCTGCTCCGGTCGTTCGGCGAAAAAGGCCCGCGCTGCCTTCACATCCTGGGGCCTTAGCTCCACCCACTGGCCGTTAATCTGCACGAGGGGACTGTTGAGGGCAGCTAAGCGTTCAAATTCCGCCTGGGACAGGGTTTGACCCGCGATCGCCAACTGCCACTCAAAATTCAGCAAGCTCGATAACCCCAACGCTTGGGGTCGTTTCCCCGCCATTGCTTGAATGCTCAGGCCCAGGCGATTACCCCAGGTTTCCCGCTGGGCGAGACTGGACGGCAGGATCACCCCTAGGCCATTTTCCTGCAAGCGCCACACCCCAGCCTTGAGAAATTCGTAGGCTTGGAGCGGTGTCAGCGTACAAGATTGGGGTCGTTCAACTTCCAGACTTTCCCCCAACAGCGGATAGAGGCGGGCTGCTAGCCCCAGTCCCATGAGCAGGGTTTCCTGGGGCTGGGCGATCATCCGGCCCTGGTAGTCTAATGTGTCCCCCGACTGTGCCCAAATCGTGGCAGCATCCACGACAAAACTGGGATCATCTACCGCCTGTAAACCGTAGTCTAGTCGCCAATCGCCCCCTTCCTGCACCGGGGTTTGCAGGGAAAAACAGGCATGGAACAGCCGTTGCCCACTCAGGTAGGGCTGGACGGGACGACTCCAGGTAGTCAGGGCGGCCAAGAGGCGTTCGCGCAGCATCTCCTGCGGGGAATCGCGGGTTTCCGGTTCTAAGGCTAATTCCGGTTCATCCTCGCGGAGTGCTCGTAGCCACTGCCCAAGGGGAGAGGGGTTCGTTGGCAAGGGTTGGGATTGGGCGACGGCTCGCACCTGGGCATCGATAATGCCGTGCAAAAAACTGCGGATCAAGGTCTGGGGGGCCGGGGGGAGGACGATCGCCGTGACATCCTCTAGGGGGGCTGGTTGATAGAACCGACAGGCGGGGGGTAATTGTTGGGCAAAGGCTTCCAAACGGGACTGATCGAGGGCACTGTCCAGCAAGGGTTGCCAGTCGGCGATCGCTTCCCGACGATCTGGACGTATCGCCGTGGTCCGTGTCCCCGCCCTCAGTTCCTCGTTTACCAACCGCAATCCGGGCAAAAACTTACAGCGGGCCAACAGATCCAATCCCCAGCGAACCACATGGGACCAAAACCGCACATCGGGACCGATAAAATCCGTCTCCCGGTTGGCTAACCCTAGGGGCAGGGATTGGAGGAACTGCATCGCTTGCAAGGGCGTCAGGCAATATCCCTCCACCTGCCAAGGGTATAAACTGGCACTCCCCTCATCCGGCTCTGCTTCCCCCGCCACCGTCAATACCGTCGCCGAATGGTAGGGAATGAGCGCCGTATCCGTGATCACCGTGGGTAGGGCGATCGTCAATACCTGCCCAACTTGCCCAAAGGCTTCCGGCCAATATAACTGCTGCGCTTGGTGACGGCTTTGCAATTCCCGCTCTAGTCCTTCCCCATCCAGGGCTAGGGGGAGGGGCACGGGGCTGGGCATCGTGGCGCGGGGTACCTGGGGTTTACGCCAAACCTCCCCCCAAAGAAACCAGGCTCCCCCATCGGGGAAGGCGTGGATGGCATCGGAGATGAGGCGGGGGGGATGGGCTGTCAATTGGGCTGCGGTCAGCCAGGTACCATGTAAAATTGCCATGCAAATTCGTGGGCGATCGCGCCGACAAGGGGAGTCTGGAGGGCACGGCAGGCGGGCCACTTGCTCCCAAGGGTCAAGTGCTTATTCTACAACTTTGCTTGGGCTGTCTGGAAAGTTGGCGATCAGGAAGGGGTGGGATAGCCGTCTGAGTATAGCGAAGGCTCGGCTGTCTCAGGGACAGGCAGGATACCTACCCCACAACTGTATTTCCGATCTACTGAGAGATGTTACAGCACTTCCATACTGGGTGAGGTACAGACAAGGGGTTTAAGCCCCTTGTTCACAAGGCTTGACAGTACTTCATTAGAGAGGGAAGGGCTGTAGGGTTACTTAGCAGTTGGCCTAAGTTGGCCTACACCTAGGCTCCCCTAGGTTAGGTGTTGTAAGGTTTTTTGAACCCAATTCTTGCACTTTTATGATCAAACTTTAGATGTTTTCACAGGTTCATCTAGACTGATCAACAGGGTCAGGTGCGGCGTGATCGTGCCGCCAAGCCTTAATTCCCTTCCCACTCCCTGTCCCCCACCGAGATTCGGAGCCACAAAAAAGGTTTTACTCCAGCAATTCGCCCGTGGCTTGCAGGGTATGCAGGCGGCTGTAAATACCGGGCTGGGTGAGGAGTTGTTCGTGACTCCCGATTTCGGCGACTTGGCCCTGATCAAGGACGACAATTTGATCGGCGTCGCGGACGGTGCTGAGCCGGTGGGCAATGATGATCAGGGTGCGGGTGCCGTAGAGCGATCGCATGGCCAGTTGGATCTGCCGCTCGGATTCATAGTCCAGACTAGAGGTGGCTTCGTCGAAGACCAGAATATCGGGATCAACCAACAGAGCACGGGCAATCCCTAGGCGTTGGCGTTGACCACCGGACAGGCGCAGGCCCCGTTCCCCCACGATCGTCTTGTAGCCCTGGGGTAGCTGGGTGATGAATTCATCGACACGGGCGATCGCGCAGGCGGCTTCCACCTGATCAACGGTGGCGTGGGGGTTGCCGTAGGTGAGGTTATCCAGCAGGGTGCCGTTGAAGACATCAACCTCTTGGTGCACGATCGCCAGCCGTTGTCGATAGCCCGTCACATCCAGCCGCCGGATATCCTGCCCGTCGATCCGAATCGCACCGCTCGTGGGGTCATAGTAACGGAACAGGAGTTTCACCAGCGTGGATTTACCCGACCCCGATCGCCCCACCAGGGCCACGGTTTGGTACGGCTCAATCAGGAAATTAATGTCCTGGAGGACCGGGCGATCGGCATGGTAGGCAAAACTTAGGTGCGCAAATTCCACCTTGCCCGTAAACCGATAGTTGGGCGGGGGAGCCGTGGTCTGATCTACCCAAGTGGCGGCATCCACCCCCGTCGGCTGGTGCATGAGTTCGTGGAACCGCAGCATGGGGGAGTAGCGACGGGCGAAGACTTCGGCCAGGTTATTGATGGGATCGAGTTCGGCGTAGGCCATGCTGGACACCGTGAGGACGGTGATAAAGTGCCCGATCGATATGTGGCCGCGTACCGTTGCCCCCAGGGTGAGGGCCAGCACAATAAAGACGGATGTTTGTACCAGAATGCGTTGCCAGGTGGCGAGGGTGACATAACCCTTGTGGATGCGATAGTCCACGACTTTGAATTCCCGCTCGACCCGTTGCCGTTGTCGTTCTAATTCCTTGGCTTCGGTGGCAAAGGCTTTGACGGTTTTGATATTGGTGATGATTTCTGAGGTGCGGCTTTCGGTGTTTTCCATGTAGCGATCGAGGCGGGCTTCGGTGTTAATTAAGGCCCGGAGTCCCCGAAAGCTAATGGCCAAAATCAGGATGAAGGAGGCGAAGGAAAACAGGGCAATGCGCCATTCAATCACGCCAATGATGGCAAAGATGCCCAACACCCGGAAGAGTTTGGGAAACATCTGTCCCGCCAGTTCGGGATAGCCCCAGGTGTGGTTCATAATGCCCCGTGCCACCCGTCCGGCAATCCGACCGGGGTTGTTTTCGTCGTAGAACCCTAGGGGCAGGGTCAAGATCTTGCGCAGAACCCGCTGGTTGTGGTCCCGGCGTGCCCGCAGGGGGATATCCCAATGGAACCACAGGGTGAGCCAGGGTTGGATCGGTGCCCGGACGACGGTGACGAGAAAAATCAGCGCCAACAGGGTCAGCAGCGCCAGGGTGGGGGTCATACTTTGACCGCTCAGGTCGGCAATGCCTTGCACGAGGCTCTGCACGGGGCGATCGAGGGGTTGTTGGGACAGGACATTGAGAATCTGCCCGATCGCGTAGGGGACGAGCAGGTCGGTAATTTCAAACAGGCTGGTGATGCCAATACTCAGGAGGGCGATGCCCCAGTGGGGCCGGTAGTAGTTGAGGATATCGCGAAAAGAAGCCATAAAAATTCAGGGCGATCGAGTCTCGCCCCGCCTAATGCGGTAGATGATCGGCGATACGCCTGTGGTATCGCCAAGCGATCGGCAGCTTTGGCAGCTTGGCAAGCGTCGGCGATCGCGGTAAAGCCTAGCGGTGTCTCAAAAATAATGAACAATTGTAACGTAACGAACCAACGATCGTGTGGCTCCTCAATTGCCCATGCCTGGATTCCGTTGCACATCAAGAGCCTGTGGGATACGGCACTTCCATACTCGCTGAGGTACAGGCAAGGGGCTTAAGCCCCTTGCTCTCAAGGCTTGACAGTACTTTATTGGAGTGGGAATGGCTGTAGCTGTCTCGGCTGTCGCCTTGATCAAATCGAACAGAATTCAAGCCCCCACCTGAGTGGCTGATTACCCTGGCCATGTCCTGGATAAATCCCTTCCTCTTCCGCGCAGGTAAAAAAGTCAATCCGACCATCATTGAGTAATCCGACAGAATAGGCTTCACCACTACCAGCACGAGCATAGCGAACGCGACCAATTTGAGGGCAAGCATTAAGGATATCGATAGTAATTCCCTTTAGCAGTTGGGGGGAGTTAAATATTGATTCCAGCGCATTTCCATGCATCTGAATTACATATTCTTGATGCCGACCACTAGGATGATCAGTATGCTGTGATCTTGAGAGATTGACTTCTGAAACTTTTAGATCACGACCATTAGTTAGTCTCTGTACTGCCAATCTTTGTGCTGCTTGGCAGTTTGTTGAAGATTGGGCAATTACGGGTTGGAAATTTATCCAAGGATCAACAATTTTCAGGAATGTTAGTGTTGATAGAATTGCTATTAACTGACGAAGACCTTGACGGTAATAGCTTGTCGTACTCATCTCCGTCCACCTTTCGCTTGATCACAACGATCGCGATCCCTTCACACTCAAAAAACTTAAGAGGTGCTAGGTCTTAAGGGTAATTAGCTACCCAGACACACGGCATAAAGCCGACGTTTGCCCTTCTCGATCCCTAGTATATCTTGGAGCAGTTAGGGCGATCGCTGGGCTTTGTAATTATTTGTAATCAGATAACATAAGCGCGATCAATCACCACTCTTTGGGTTGCTTGTAAGCAGTCCATGACGGATGATAACTGATGATTGTTGAGAGTTGTTATGGCGGAAGAAGTAATTTGGATTGTGACGGATGATACGGGGTCGGGGGAGGTGCCAGCGGAGGTCAAGGAGGATGGGGAGGATGAGTTGGGCTTTGTCAGGTGGGCATCCTGCCCGCCCAGCGTCGGAGCCGAAGACAGCCGAGACGGCTATCCCACAGGTGAGAAACCTACAAACATTTTCCTTTGAGATGATTACGGTTAACGCCAAGAGACAGGCAGCTCGCCGCCAGCAGACTCAGGTCCAGTATTTTTTAAAGCCTTGGGTCAGGGTGTGACGATGGCAATGGCGCGGATTCCGGCGGGGCTGCATGGGAAGATCACATTACTGGCTTAAGGTTAAGGGGGGAGTATCCAGATCCGGGAGAGGGGAAATCGGTAAGGGCATAAACCAAACCTCGGCGGCTTGGAGCCGATCGCGGTTACCACACAACAACAGGCGATCGTTGACTTGCAGATCCGCCCCCCCATCGGGTTGCCGCATAAACCGACCCTCGCGCCGAATCGCCCGCACCATCACCCCCAATTGTCGCCGCAGATCCAATTCCGCCAAGGTCTGACCCACAACGATGCTATTGCGCATAACCCGAACCCACTGGCAACACTGATCATTACCCGGAACGATCGCCCGCCCTTCGGCTAAGTCTTGAAAGGCTGCAAATTCTTCCGGATTAGCCACCACCAGCAGTCGATCGTCGGCGTCGAGCACCGTTTGGGCATCAGGATAGTTGATCGTATCGCCATTTGTGCGCTGTATCCGCATCAGCGTGGCCCCGGTGAGCCGTCGCAAGTCGGTTTCTTCTAGGGTCATATTCACCAGGAGCGAATCCCCCGGTAAGGTATACCAATGGCTGGGCATTTCCTGGGTAATGGCCTGGAGGTTCTGCCGCACCTGCCGCTCAGACTGTTGCGGGTAGAAGGACTGGTAATGATTACTGCGAATCTGTTGCACTTCCTGCTGAACGGTATTCAGCGGTAAGCCAATCCCCAGAAGGAGGTGGGTAGAAAGCTCTAAACTAGCCTCGAATTCCGGTTGGACAACTTCGCAAGCCCCCAGTTGATAGAGCAATTCAATTTCCTGATCCTGGTGTGCCCGCACGACAATATCTAATTCTGGAGCGAGTTCCAACGATCGTCGCAAACATAACCGCGTTGCCATCGGATCAGCAATCGCGATCGCCATACCCTGGGCACGGTTCACCCCCGCCGTTTCCAAAACATGCAGGCTGGCAGCATTACCATAGACGTAGGGAATGCCAGCCTCCCGTAGCTGCTGCATTGCGGCTTCCGATTGGTCAATCACAACCACCGGATACTGGTGTTCCTGCAATAATCGCACCACATTCCGGCCCATCCGCCCATAACCACACACCACGACGTGCTGTCCGAGCGGCAATTCTTCGGCCACGGCCAGTGGGGACTCCGCAGGGCTAAAAAATTGCCCGATGCCGGGAATGGCTTCCAGCCATTGGAATAACTGCGGAGCTAAGCGCAACATGAAAGGTGTGACGACCAGGGTAACGGCTGTTGTGCCTAGCAGTAGCAAATAGACAGGTCGGGAGACAAGCCCCAGGGTTTGCCCCTCACTGGCCAACACAAAGGAAAACTCCCCAATTTGGGCCAACCCCAGCCCCGCGATCAAGGCAATCCGGGCTGAGTAACCAAACAAGGCCACTAGGGGCATCACGATCAGTAATTTACCCAACAGGGCTAGGGCCACCAGTCCTAGAATCACCTCCCAATGTTGCCAAAGGAAGACGGGATCAATCAACATCCCGATCGCCGCAAAAAACAAGCTGGCAAAAATATCCCGGAGCGGTTCGACATAGGATAGGGTTTGGTCGGCGTAGTTGGTATCCAGGGAAATCATTAACCCGGCCACGAATGCCCCCATCTCGATCGAGAGGCCCAACTGTTCTGTCAGCAGGGCAATGCCCAGACATAGGGCTACCACCCCTAGCAGGAATAACTCGCGGCTTTCGGTCCGTGCCAGTAGCCGTAGGAAGTGGGGAATCAGCCAAATGCTGGCAACAACTGCCCCAGCGGCAAACAAACCAATCTTCAAGAGGGCACTGGTGATTGCCCAGCCCAAAACCTCAGCGGGTTGATCAAGCGCGGGCAACACTGCCAACATCAGGCCCAAGGCAACGTCCTGGACTACCAAAATCCCCAGCATTACCTGACCATGAAGGGTTTCGGTTTCATTCCGTTCTGTTAAACACTTGAGGACTACTGCCGTCGAAGACAGGGACAGAATCGCCCCCAGGAAAATCCCTTGGGTGGGCGACTCCACCCAGCCAACCCCCAGGGATACCAAGGTAGTGATGGCGATCGTCAGCAGGATTTGCAACCCGCCGCCGCCCAGGCTAATCCCCTGCACCTTGCGTAACTGTCCCAGGGAAAACTCGACCCCCAGGGCAAACAGCAGGAATGCCACGCCCAATTGTGCTAGCGTCTCAACCTGGATCAGTTCCTTAATCAGCCCTAATCCGGCGGGGCCGACAATCATGCCAGCCAGCAGATAGCCCAACAGGACAGGTTGCCGCAGCCAGGATGCAAATAGGCCCCCTGCCGCCGCCGCTGCCAATACCAATACCAGATCCACAATCAACCGCAGATCTTCTTGCACAGTTGCCTAACCAATTCTGAGAACGTTGTTACATCTTGTTACTTCACTTTAGCAGTCCCGCTCCCAAAGATCCCAAGAAAAGGAATTGGGCCAGGATCAAAACTGCCTGTCTCTAGCCGACGCTCAGCAAGGGATACCCACAATGCTTGGGACCGGTGATGTCTAGACTCATGAACTGGATAGGGGCTGTTGTGTCGGCTGGGAGGGCCAGTCGCCAAACACTGGGGTTGCATCCAGACCCGTAATTTGTTGAAATTGCTCCGGGGTAATCGTGGTCGCGATCGGGTGGTGTTCCCAATGTTGCAGACGATCGTAGGTTTTTGTCAGGAACGGCATCCCACGCAGCGAGGCCAAGCACAACCAATTTTCTGCTAGGGTCTCCACTAAGGCCAACTCAATCAGTGGCGTTGGGTAGACCGCAAATAGAGCCTCCAGCGAACTACGCACGCGGCTCTCATCATTACCAGCCAGACGGTAGCTATTGATAATGTGCTTAACGCGTTGTTGCTTTAGTTGCTCGTGGAGTTCCATATTGGAGTTCCATATTGTTGTGCCGTGTTTGCCATACCGCCCCTACCCTTGTCCTAGGCGAATGGTTCGCCCTATATCATTATTATCGGGATAAATGTCAATTTGGTAAGAAAAGTCAAGTAAATTTACTTGTCTATAGACGAAAATGGGCGAAAAGTTATCTTCGCTTCCTGGTTACCCGCTTCTCTGTGGGATACCCATTGCGATGCTGACAGATACCCCCCTTCCCCTTGGTACTTTGCTAAGATGCCTGACATTCTGAGACAAAGTGTGTATGTTTAAGTAGAGGCCAGGAGAGAACCCGACTCAGTAGATTCTCCAGCGGAGGCGCTAAGCGAACGAAAAACAATTGTGAGGTAGGCATCCTGCCTGCCCCTGAGACAGCTGAGTCTTCGATATACTCAGACGGCTATCCCACGTTTAATTTGTGATCTACTGAGACTAGCAATGGGTGTGATCGATGCTTAAAATGACGGGTGGTAGATTGGTGTCAAGCTTGCAAGACCCAACACACTGACTGACCTTGTTGGGTTGCACTGCGTTTGCCCCAACTTACCCAATTAAGCTTGCTGGAGTACTCGTTCCTCTTGTCGGCGATCGTAAAGGTCATGTTGTATTTTTGCGGAGGCGTAGTGGTCATGACTGGGCAACACTCAGGACCTAAAGCAACCCTAGGGGGATCATCAGGACGCTGGCGACCACTGCGGCACTTGGGGATTCGGCAAAAGCTACTTTGGGGCTACGGGCTTGTTTTAGGCATTGCGATCGGGGGGACAGTGCTGGGCCTGGTTGTGAGCGATTTTTATCAACAGCGAGCACGGACACTACGGGATGACGCGGTTGAAGAAGTCGCCCTCTCAAATCAGCTACAAATTGCCCTGCTCCATGTTGCTTGGCATCAGATGGAGTTGCTACATGTCTTAGAACACGATGCTAGACATTTTGCAGAAAGCCTAGGCTATTTTCAAGAAGAATTGACTCAGGTGAGTGAAGTCTGGTCTAATTTTAAGTCTTCCTATGAAGACATTGCTGCGGGCGAGTCCGATGAGGAACTTCAGATCTTTCAAGCAATGGATGAGCAGTATGAGCGATCAATTCGCGCTTATCTAGATCAGGCCAGTCTGTTTGCTGAAACTGCTACTGCCCAATCCGATCAACTCAATGATACGGTGCGCCAAACGTTGACCAACTGGATCAATAGCCCGGAGTCTAGAGCCGTAGAAGGATTTCTTGAACTTCTTGAGGAATTCAAGGTGACTGTTGATGAAGAGCTACTCCAATATGAAACTGAATTAATACTGGCAACCACCCTTCGTACTCAGATCATTGCTGGTAGTATTACGATATCCATTTTATTGGCTATTATCCTCGCCTATTTCATCAGTCGAAGTATTACTAAGCCATTAATTGAAACAAAAAAAGTGGCCTATCTTGTTACCGAGCATTCTAATTTTGATCTTCAGGTATCGATCGCCAGTCATGATGAAATCGGTCAACTGGGGGACTCCTTAAATAAGCTCATTACCAAAGTCAAACAACTACTCCATGAGCAAAGGGCTGCTACGGAAGAGCAATTAATCCAAGCTGAGAAAATGGCTAGTCTCGGTAGGATGTTGGCGGGTGTTGCCCATGAAATCAGTAATCCTGTTAACTTTATCTATGGAAACTTGGTGGCGGCTGATAACTATATCCAAGATTTATTCACGCTCCTAGATACCTACCAGGAATATATTCCCAATCCCCCCAAGGCTGTTCAGGATGAGATTGAGACGATCGAGCTAGACTTTGTGACTGAAGATTTGCCCAAACTCTTGCAGTCAATCAAGATTGGGGCTGAACGAACGCGCCAAATTGTTCTCAGCCTGCGGGACTTTTCCCGCGTGGATGAGTCTGAGTCCCATCTGGTGGATCTGCCTGCATGTCTGGATAGTACCCTCCTGATTCTCAATAATCGCATTAAAAAGGGAGTTGAAATTGTCCGCCAATACGGTGATGTGCCTAAGCCCGAAGGCTATACTGGATTGCTCTACCAAGTTTTCATGAATTTATTAAGTAACGCCTTGGATGCGCTGGAGGAAGTAGCTCCCGCTACCAGAAGTGTTGAATCTTAAGATTTTATTTTCTAAAAATAGACACACTAATCC
>JBBILC010000095.1:0-22096 GCA_037445115.1 Coleofasciculaceae cyanobacterium bin_20 | reverse complement strand
ACGATTAGAGGCTATTTTTTAACACATTTCCTATCATTCAACACTTCTGGGCTAAACTAATTCCCAAAAAATAGGAGACGCCACTGAGGGGACTGAGGAACAAGCGTTTGAGGGTGTGGTATTCTCGCTCAGCGACCACGGTGGCCACACTGCCCCCTAAACAACTAAAAAACAGGGCCGCTCCCACTAATGTGGCCGGAGCAGACCATTCCAAGGCTTCGCCCAAACTCAAGGGTTCTGGTAAGGCGGTTTTCGAGCGCTCGGCCAAGATCAGGCCATTCAAAATCAACACCGAGAGGGGGAATATGGCCCAAAAAATCAAACTCCACTTGCGTCGGCCTAACTCAGTTAAAATGCGCCGTGCCACGGCAAGTGTTTCATACCAATACTTCATTGCGATCGCTCATTACCAATCTGGTCATTGTAAGAGCTAGCGAGCGATCGTTGGAGACAGGCTGGGGCAGATCCCAGCCATCGATGGGTAACCGTTGCCCCCCTGGGCAGCGCCTAGCAGCGGCTCGGCAGCATCCCAATTTGGTAGGACCAGCCTGATTCCCCAACGACTTCTCCCCCCACCCGCACACTACAATGGGAGGCGGGTTGCTCCCTTTGCTGCTTTGCGATCGCCATGCGCCTGCCCCGTCTCCTTACCCTACTGGTTGGTCTCAGCTTCATCCTGGGGATGATGATTTGGCTGATCGAATCCCTGCGGCAATTGTTTTGGCAGGTGTCCTATACTTCGCCGCTCCTGAGTAATCTGCTGATTCTGCTCCTGATCGCGATTCTCGCCATTTTTGTCGGAGCGTTCCTCTACTACCTCTGGCAGTTCCAGAAATCCCCCACCCAGAGCCGTAAACGTCGCCTGCGCCCCAAGGTACCCACGGTGAAAAAGGAAGCCGCCGAGGAAACCCTGCGGGCCGTGCGGCAACAGGTGCACCAGATCCAGGATGAAGTCTCCCGGCAAGCCCTGTTGGCCCGATCGCGCTCCCTGGAAGCCAACCTGAGCCGGGATGAACTCCAGGTGGTTGTCTTTGGCACGGGGTCAGCGGGCAAAACCTCCCTGGTGAATGCGCTGATGGGGCGGATTGTGGGCCAAGTGAGTGCGCCGATGGGGACAACGACCACGGGGGAAACCTATCGCCTTAGCCTCAAGGGGGTGGGCCGCCAGATCCTGCTCACCGATGCCCCCGGTATTTTGGAAGCGGGGATGGCTGGCAGCGATCGTGAACAAATCGCCCGTCAACTGGCCACCGAAGCCGATCTGCTCTTGTTTGTGGTGGATAATGACCTGCGCCAATCGGAATATCAGCCTTTGGAAACTCTAGCCGCTATCGGCAAGCGATCGCTCCTCATCCTCAACAAAACCGATCTATATACCGAGGATGATGTGGAAGTGTTGCTAGCTCGGTTGCGGGAGCGGGTACGGAATGTGGTCCATCCCCTGGATGTGGTGGCGGTGGCGGCGAATCCCCAGACGGTGCTTTTGGAAAACGGCGATCGCTTCCAGCCGGAACCGGAACTCACGCCTTTATTACGTCGTATGGCGGCGGTTCTCCGGGCCGAGGGAGAAGATCTGATTGCGGATAACATTTTGCTCCAGTCGCAACGGTTGGGGGACGAAGCCCGCCGGTTGATCGATCTGCAACGTCGTCGCCAAGCCGACAAAATTGTGGAGCGGTTCCAGTGGATTGGGGCGGGGGTCGTGTCGGTGACCCCCCTACCCGTGGTTGACTTGCTCGCCACGGCGGCGGTCAACGCCCAAATGGTGGTGGAAATTGGCCAGGTCTATGGTTGCGAACTCAATATGGAGCGGGGGCGGGAGTTGGCCCTCTCCCTGGCGAAAACCTTGACCAGCTTGGGCATCGTCAAAGGTGCGATCGAACTCCTCTCCACAGCTTTGCAACTCAACATCAGCACATTCCTGATTGGACGGGCGATCCAGGGCATCACCGCCGCCTATTTAACCCGGATTGCGGGGAAAAGCTTTATTGAATACTTCCGCCAGGATCAGGACTGGGGCGATGGCGGCATTACCGAGGTGGTGCAGCGCCAGTTCCAGTTGAACCGTAAGGATGAGTTTGTGAAGTCCTTTGTCCAGGACGCGATCGCGCGGGTGATCGAACCCCTCCGTCTGGAATTTCCCGAACAATTTACCCCAGAGTCAGACGCCCTAGAGGTTGCCGAAGCGGTCCCCGATCGCCGTGTCAACCCACCGACCCCGCCGGAGAGTCCCCTAGAAATTCCTCTAAAACCCCTCAAACAACCGACTCCCCCCGATGATAAGTGGGACTGGTAAAGGAGATCTCGATACCTCGATACAATAGTTAACAACCGTTCAGCCATCGCCTATGACCGCCCCCACTGACCTAGAAACGAACTCCACCACCGCCAAGCTACCGGCACCCCCAGCGACAGATGATCCCCTGGATGAGTTGCCCCATGATGTCGAGATGACGATCTTCGAGCATCTGGAAGAACTGCGGATGCGGATTTTTTATTCGCTGATCGTGGTCGCGATCGCCGTCGTGGGGTGTTTTGTGGCGGTGAAGCCGATCGTCCAATTGCTGCAAGTCCCGGCCCAGGGAGCCAAGTTCCTCCAACTGTCACCAGGGGAATTCTTCTTCACCTCGGTGCGGGTGGCGGGCCTGACCGGATTGCTCCTGAGTAGTCCCTTTATCCTGTACCAAGTTATTCAGTTTGTGCTGCCCGGATTGACGCGACGGGAACGGCGGTTTTTAGGACCGATCGTGTTAGGTTCGAGTGTTCTCTTCCTGGGTGGATTGGTTTTTGCCTATGTCTTGCTGATTCCCGCCGCCTTAAATTTCTTCATTAGCTATGGGGCGGATGTTGTAGAGCAATTATGGTCCTTTGAGCGCTACTTTGATTTTGTCTTGCAGTTGCTATTTTTAACGGGCTTAGCGTTTCAGGTGCCGGTTATCCAGGCCCTATTAGGCTTGCTGGGGATTGTCTCATCCCAACAAATGCTGATGGGTTGGCGTGTGGTGGTGCTGGGGGCATTGGTGCTGGGTGCTGTGATTACCCCCTCCACTGATCCGGTTACCCAGAGTTTGCTGGGGGGGGCTGTTCTGGGGCTATACTTTAGTGGCATTGGCATGGTTAAGCTGTTGGGGAAATGACGTGATTAAATTATCTAGAAATTTTGCTAGCTAATTTTTAACCACTAAGACACGAAGTACACTAAGGATCACGAAGTGTTGAGTCATCTCTACATTTCTTCGATATGTTTGTGGTTAATTCTCTCTGGAGCGACATGGAAAGGGAAGCTTTTGTTTTAACCGTTTTCTTTTTGACCCTTGGCCCGATCAAAATCATTCCTGCCTTTGCCAAACTGACCCAATCAATGTCGCCCCAGTTCAAGCGAGAAGTGGCGGTGAAGGGGATCTTAGTAGCCGCCGGAATTTGTCTATATGTGGCACTTTTGGGACGGAATATCTTGAGGATGTATGAGATTTCCCTAGAGGCGTTAACGATCGCGGGGGGGCTTGTCCTCCTCCTTTCCGCCCTGAAAAGTATCTTCCCAAGTGTACAACTGCCTAACCCTAACCCCACCCAACCCACTGCGATGCAGTTAGCCATTTCGCCAGTGGCGGCCCCGATCGTCGTCTCCCCCGTTGGAATTGCGTCTATTTTAATTTTTGTCATGCTGATTCCCCGCTATCCCGGCATGATCCTGGTGATCGCTAAGGCCCTGGTCGTCATGCTGATCTTGGATTTTTTGGTTATGTTTTTTATTGATAGTATCCTGAAGATTACTGGGTTAATCATGGCCCTACAAGTATTGAGTTCGGTGTTGGTGTTCATTCAGGTGGCATTAGCCGTGGAAGCGATTTTGAAGGCAATGCAGGGATTGGGAGTGATTCGAGGAGGATAGGAGACAGGGGATAGTTTTGAATTGTGAATTGAGGTTAGGGTAGCGGAGATGATCTTGATCAGAACCAGAAGTGTTGTGGCTTGATACAAAATCTTACATCTTTAGACAATTGTTTCTATGATTAGCAAAGCTGGACGATTTGCCAGGATGCGCTCCAGAGTACATAACCCTAGTAGCGCAGAACAAGCATTACAAGATTTCTGCACCCTTAAGCGGGTGTCTGAAAAGCCCAGAAATCAGCCGTTTGGGCGACTGAAGTCACCACTACAAACGCAAAGCAACTAGGCACTTTTAAAAATTTGAAGGGGTGATGATCGAAGCCTAACTCAGTCTACTGGCCCCAACTCATGAGTCCCTTCACCAGATCGGGAAAAAGACGATAGGCTTCTGTGGCCAATAGGGCCGGACCGACAATAATTTCCGATCGCCGCTCCCGTACGGCTCGCCAGATCGCATCCGCAATTTCTTCGGGTTGGCTGACCCAGGAGGATTGTAGGGTTTCGCGCATTTGTCGCCGTCGGGCCTCAATGTGAGATTCATCCTTACCGACAAAAATCGCCCGCTCCATAAAGCTACTGTTGACCACCCCAGGATGGACGATCGCCACCTGAATGCCACGGGGAGCTAACTCCAGGCGCATGGTTTCCGTTAACCCTACCACCGCATACTTACTCGCACAGTAGGCACTCATGTGGGGCAGGGGCATCTTGCCGCCAAAGGACCCCACATTGACGATCGTCCCTTCCCCCCGTGCCAGGAAATGGGGTAGCAGGGCCGAGATCGTATGCACATAGCCAAAGAAATTAATTGCCATAATCCGTTGCCAGTCGTTAAGCGAGGTTTGATCGATCGGCCCGGAAAGGCAAATCCCGGCATTATTCACCAACACATCAATTTGGACATAGGTATCCAGCGCCCGCCCAACCAGGATCTGCACCTGCTCCGGATCGCTAACATCGGTGGGGATAGCCAACGCACGGCGGCCCAACGCTTCCACTGCTTGAGCCACACCTTCAAGACGTTCTGCTTGACGCGCCGCCAGAACCACATCATAGCCCTCGCGGGCAAAGCGCAGGGCGGTGGCCTTGCCGCTACCCTGAGAAGCACCTGTAATCAGAACCGTGGGAGCCATGCTGAGCCGTCCTGGTGTGTATAGTGGGCTTGTTGCCGAGAAATAAAGACGATCGCCGGGCAATTACCGCAACCACCGGCCTCAAACTGAATAACTCACAACGTTATTACCATCACGCCTGATTCAGGTACATCACAATCTCATGCACCTGAATCTAGTCATCAAACCATGAACTGAATCATTCATGAACTTAATCATTAATGGTAACGCGGAATTCTAGCCACAGGATCGCAGCCCAACCACCCCTCTCTCAGGACGAGAGAAGGGTTGGGGTGAGGGAGCCAGATTGTCGGGCAGCAGTGTTGTTGTGACCCTATTTCCAACCCGCTCGATCCATAATTTGCAGCGCTTCGGCGTTATTCTTCCCGAAGACACTCGCGTTGACTGCATCGGCCTTGAAGTTGCCATAGCGGGCCAGGAGCGGATGCAAAGGCACATCGGCAATCACCGGATACTCGAAGTTCCCCTTAGCGAAGAGTTCCTGCACTTCACGGCTGGCCAAATGTTCGAGGAATTGCCGCGCAGCCTCTGGGTTTGGGGCATGCTTGGCAATGCCCCCACCGCTAATATTGACGTGGGTGCCCCGATCACGCTGGTTGGGGAAGAAGATCCGCATTTTGTCGGCAATAGCCTGATCGTCCGGATTATCTGAAGCTGCTAAGCGGACCAGGTAGTAGGTATTGGCGATCGCCAAATCCCCAACGCCAGCCGCCGCTGCCTTAATTTGGGCCGTATCATTACCTTCCGGCGGGCGGGCAAAATTGACCATAAGGCCCCGTGCCCATTCTTCAGTTTTCGTTGCACCGTGGATGGCCAGCATGGCCCCGGTCAAGGACTGGTTGTAGATGTTGCTCGACGATCGCACCAGAATTCTACCGCGCCAACGGGGATTGACCAGATCCTCATAGGTGGAAAGTTGGGCCGGATTCACTTTTTCGCGGTTGTACATGATCACCCGCGCCCGCCGGGAAAACCCAAACCAGAGGCCCGTCGGTTCCCGTAGACTCGCCGGGATCGCAGCGTCCAAAATCGACGATCGCACGGGTTGGAACAGGCCCGCCTCCTGTGCCCGCCAAAGCCGCCCTGCATCAACCGTCAGCAAAACATCAGCCGGACTGTTGGCCCCTTCGCTTTGGATACGCTCGATCAGTTGGTCGGCTTCCGCTTCCACCAAATTGACGCGAATCCCCGTTTTTTGGGTAAAGCTCGAAAAAATAGCCTCATCCGTATCATAGTGGCGGGCCGAGTATAGGTTTAATTGGCGGTTAGCACGGCTACCTTGGGCAAGACTGGGGGCAGTTTTACCCAACTGTCCAAGGGTTACAGCGGTCACAGCAGCCCCGCCAGCTAAAAACATCCGTCGTGTCAGTTTCGTCATTGCGTTCCCAATATATAGAAAAAACTAGCAATTACTTGGGCTAGAAACCAGCTCAAACAAAATTTTTGTGCAAAAAATGGGCCTAACGGTTCTCAAAATACCCGCTAAGACCTAGTGCTTGAATTATTTTTGACGATATATCAGGCTTTAAGCAAAGTCAACACTATTGAAAGTAATTTTCAATAAATTTATGAAAAGATGAGAGTTGCCTCCCAACCCCACAGACCCGGGGCTATGGCTTAGTCGGGGATTGGGGTGGAACGATGGGCTAAACCGACGCTTGCCGCCAGAACGATCGAGGCTGGGGCGATTGACCCGCAAACAGGCAGGACCGCCCCCCGGCCCCCCAAGGAGGAGATGCCAAAGAGCGGTCAGCCGCAAGCGGATTCAGGGTATGCTGGGAACTGGACGCGTCAGGGCGTGCTCTGCGCCATCACGCCCGTGGGGCAACTGATGCCAGTACCCCCCAGTCCACAGTAACCATTAGGATTTTTCGCTAAGTATTGTTGGTGGTAGTCTTCTGCATAGTAAAACTCTGGCGCATCCAGAATTTCCGTGGTGATGGGGCCAAACCCAGCCTGACTCAACAGTTGCTGGTAGGCCGCACGGGAGGCTTCCGCGAATTGGCGCTGGTCAGGGGAATAGACATAAATCCCCGATCGATATTGGGTGCCCACATCATTCCCCTGGCGCATCCCCTGGGTGGGGTCATGGCTTTCCCAAAAAACCTGGAGGAGGGTTTCATAGCTGATCTGATTGGGGTCATAAACGACTCGCACCACCTCATTGTGGCCCGTCATGCCACTACAGACCTCGCGATAGGTGGGGTTGGGGGTGAAACCAGCGGCATAACCGACAGCAGTCGTAAACACACCATCCAGTTGCCAGAATTTACGTTCAGCCCCCCAGAAGCACCCTAGGCCAAACAGGGCCAGTTCCATGCCCACCGGGTAGGGAGGCCGCAGGGGATGACCATTGACAAAGTGGCGATCGGTGAGGGGCATGGGTTCCTGCCGTCCGGGGAGTGCATCCGCAGGGGCAGGGAGGGTCAGCTTTTTACCAAGTCCAAATAGGGCCATTGCGGTCTCGACTGTAATTGCAAAGGTGTGATGATTGCAAAGGAAGATGGGGATCAGGAACGATTGTCCCGCTCTGTCTTCCATTATGAGGAATTTGGGATGCAATGGCCCTCTCCCCAACCCCTCTCCCCCAGACAGAGGGGCCTAAAGCCTGAGATTTTCCTTGCCCCATTTGGGGGAGGGAACTGGGAGTGAGGGTAACTTAACGGGTATTCGGTGGGGGGGTTGGGGTCGGTAGCGCGGTGGGTGAGGGCAAAGCCACTGGCGAAGCCCCAGGGGAGGGTGATGGGAGCGGCGCAGGTGTCGGTGAAGGCGTGAGTAAAGGGGTGGGTGAAGGCGAAGGCGAAGCGGGTGCCGTCTGCTCGATCGCATTCGGATCAGGGGTGCCAATAATCGACGGATTTCCGTTATCAAAAAATCCGGCAATACAGGCAATCATCAGCGTTCCCAAAGTGCCTACAAACAGCGCTTTCCACCCTAGCTCCGTAATATCCTTCCGTCGCGACGGAGCCAGGGCGATCGTGCCACCGACAAAAATGCCCACCGAGGCCACATGGGCGAAGCCAGACAGGGCATAGCTGACAATCAAAATCGTGCGCGGGCTGAGGGGGTTATCGGGGCGTGCGCCCGCCTCTGCCAGGGCACTGAAGGAGGGAATGGCTGTTTCCAGCAGGCGGCGGCCAATGATGACCGAAGCTTCCCAGGATTCATTAAAGGGCACCCCGGTCAAAAGGGTGAGGGGATAAAACAAAACCCCCTGGATGTTCTGTAAGGTCACCACCTGAAAAAAACTGCCGATCGGTCCGGGCAGGTTGGCTAAACCGGTGAAGGTCTGGTTGATCAACGACACCATACCCACAATCAAAATCAACACTGCCGCGATCGAAACCGCCATCCGTACCCCTTCCAAAGCACCGAGAATGGCCGCATCCAGGGGACTGACCCGTTCGATCGGCTCACCAGCCACTGTTTCCTGGGGTCCCGTTACCTCGGTTTCCTCAGGACTGCCCGCTGTACCCTGGTTAGTCGTGCCATTGGCAGCCGCCTGTTCGCTGGGAATCCCCCCAGCAGTCACGGGCACTTCGGTTTCAGGAACCAATAATTTCGAGATCACAAAACAGGCCGGAATCCCCATGATAGAAGCTGACACTAGGTGACCCAAAATGTTGGGAAAAACCGGGCGCAGGAAACTGACATAGATGGCTAGGGTGGAGGAGGCCGCCGTCCCAAAACAGCAGGAAAGAATGGCACACAATTCACTGCGCGTCATCTGGGCAATATAGGGCTTAACGGCGATCGCCGCTTCAATACCGACAAAAATATTGGCGGCCCCACTCAAGGACTCGGCTCCACTCAGCCGCATGGTTTTATAGAAAATATCCGCAAAAACCTTGGTAATGAGTTGAATCACGCCCAGGTTATAAAGCAACGCCATTAGCCCCGAAAAGAAAATCACGGCGGGCAAGGCCCGAAAGGCCAGCACATAGCCAATTGCCACCGCTGGTGGACGATCGGGGTTCGGCACCAGGGTGGGACCAAAGACAAAGCGGGCACCCGTATCCGCAGCCGTAAAGACACTATCCAGGAGGCCACTAAAGACTTGCAGCCCATCACGGGTGGGTGGGAACCAAAAGACCAGTGCCCCCAGAATCAGTTGCAATCCAACGCCGCCAATGATGACGCGCCAGGGGACAATCTGTCGGTGTTCGGAAAAGATCCAGGCGATCGCGCAGAGGCCAAAGATGCCCGCAAAGGAAACAAGATTAAGGTAAGTCATTACACGGATCTCCCAAACGTGGACTCCTGGAGGTGGATTTGGATCTTGCCCCCCCTGACTTCTGGGGGATGCGGCCCATGACTCGCCATAATTTAACAGGATTTTTCGATATCAGTGGGAGGACGGCTAAAGTTGCGCTAGCATACGCGCCAAGTTTAACGACACCCACTGGCCATACGAACCCACGTTGCTGGCAAGCCCAGCGACGATCGCCGCCCTTTGGTGTGCGTTTTTAGGAGAATCCTGATTATGCCCTCTGCTCCCACACACCCTTCTACATCAACACACCCCAGCATCTCCCTGTACCCGCCCGTACCCGCAGCCGCCTATCCCCCCGGCTCCCCGCTCCCGGCAACCCCTGCCCCCACGCCAGGGACGCCCCCCCTAACCGCCGAAACCCTCACCGCCTTGTTGGAAACAGGCCTCTATTCTCCCCCAGCCAACGCCGAGGGTCTGCAACTGTTTCCGGTCGCTCCGAAGCCGAAGACAGTGCCAGCACGCCCCGTCTCCAGATGGCGCACCTATCTCTGGCGCACTTGGGTGGTCACCCTGGCCGGGAGTGGGGCCTTCCTGATGGGGAGTGTCTTAGCGGAACGGACCATTGGCGAGTCCCTTTTCTCCGTGCCCGGTCTGGAGCAGCCGCCCGCAATCGCGACCGTCCTCGGCCATACTCGTCACCTGCTGCGGGTTGGTCAGCGGGTACCCCAGGTGGCGGCAACGACCGTGACCCAGTGGATCACACCCCCACCCGCCGCCCCGGAACTTTCCGATGGCCAACGGCAACAACTGCAAGCGGACCTGGGCCAACTTCAGGTAGAACTCGATAACCTGACCCTCCGAACAGCCGTATTAGAGGCCCAACTGGATGGTCAACATCCCAGCCTCCCCCTTGAACAGCGTTTGCAGCGGCTTGCCCAAGCCGAAACACCCCCCATTCGCCAGGGATGGACAGCCAGTTGGCAGGCATTGACCAACCCAGAGCGCTTCACCGTGACCTTGCCCAGCGATGCCCTCTTTACCCCTGGCGAGAGCACCCTGCGATCGGAAAGCCTGTCGATTCTGGCCAATATCAGTGCTGACCTGCGCCGTCATGCTGGAGCAACCGTCCAGGTGACCGTGCATACCGACGATCTGGGCACAACGGCTCAAAATCGTGAACTTTCCCTACAGCAGGCAAAAACGATCGCCGACTACCTGGGAACCGTGCTTGGGGAGGAATACCGCTGGATCTTGGTTGGCTATGGCGAATCCGCTCCCCTCACCCCCAACCAAACCGATAGCGATCGCCAGCGTAATCGTCGCCTGGAAATTGCGATCGCTGAGTAGGTTGAGGCGCGATCGCAACGGAGATAGCCCCCATGACCATCCCCAGCATTGGGGTGGATTTGTCCATTGCCCAATCTCACAAACTAGGAGCCATCCCCAACACCTTGAAACGGTCCGAGGCGGAACACCAGGGGGAACGATAAGTATAAATACATATTTTCAACTTCCCCGCACGAGACATTTACCCCCGTCCTGTGCTGCGGTACCCTATGATTAAGGAATTGTGTAAATAATATTTAGATGTATCAATGTACCAAGGGATTCGGGTCATGCTAAAGCGCTTGGTTCGCGGGTTGATGATTTTGGGCTTGTGTGCAGTCTGTGTTCTGGGTGGCTATACCCCGCAGGCAGCCGCGCTGAGTCTAGGCAATGTGTCACTGAACACGCTGTTATTGGCCTCTGGTGAAGCAGGGGGAATTCGGAATGCAGCGGATGACAAACTGGTTGAGACCGCCGGCAAGGTGGACCTGAACAACTCCAATGTTCGGGCTTTTATCAATTACCCCGGTTTGTATCCCACCTTGGCCCGGAAGATTGTGGAGAATGCTCCCTACGAGAAGGTAGAGGATGTTCTCAATATTCCTGGTTTGAGTGAACGCCAGAAGGAAGTGCTGAAAAGCAACTTCAATAATCTGACAGTTACGCCGCCGGAAAAGGCATTGGTCGAAGGGTTTGATCGGTTGAATAATGGCATTTACTCTTGGTAATGTCGGCGATCGATCTCGACCATTAACAGTGAACCTGGATTAAATTATTGAGGCGGCGGCTCCGCCGCCTGCCTCAACCTCTTCTAATTGCGTAGGCACAATTGCGAAAATTGGAATTTTTCGAGCGTTCAACAGAGATCATGGTTTAGAGCATAGATTATCTAAGTTAATAGTTGCTCTGCTGCAAGACCAGTGACTTCGGGTGGAAAGAACTGGTCTTTTATTTTGGTAACTTTGACCTTATTGACAACGATTCTGGGACCTTGAGAGTCAGTTGATAAAGTCCTGGTAGGGGTGGTTTGACGACTAAAGTCGTCACTACAAACTGACTGATGCAATGGGGATGCTACCCGCCAAGCTAACCCCTATTGCCAACTAGCCGAAAGTTTAATTAACTAGCCGAGGGATTCAACGACCCGATAGAAGGTCAGCATCGTGTTGCCATACTGTTTTTGGCGACACTGGGTTAGGCTCGTCCTTTCGCCACTAATCTGTACAGGGGGTTGCCAGGATTGGGGACTAGACTCAACGGCAAGCTCCCCCTGGGGGCTAAGCAATTGGTGGGCCACGATCGCGCTTAAAACCGCGTCATACAAACCACTGGCATAGGGTGGATCGAAGTAGATATAGTCAAAGCAGTCGCCCTGAAGTTTGGGAAGGATATGCAGGGCATGGCCCTTGAGAACGCGGCACTGTTGCGGTGGCCTGCCGATCGCCTGCCAATTGGCTTGAATCACCCGACAAGCGCGGGCTGACTGCTCAATCCCCACAACCCGCCGTGCGCCCCGACTGAGGGCCTCCGCGCCGATCGCGCCACTGCCCGCACAGATGTCCAAACAATCGCGATCAGTCAGGCAGCCTTGCCAAATATTAAACAGCGCCGCCCGCACCTTAGCTGCCGTCGGTCGCGTATCTAACCCCGCCGCCGTTTTCAGGGCACGTTTGCCAGCAATTCGGAGGGCCATGTCCCTACAACGTGACTAATTGCTGGGCGCGGACATAGCTAACAAAATTAGCGAGAATTCTTAAGCCTACCTGGGCCGACTTTTCCGGGTGGAATTGCACCGCCATTAAATGATCACGGGCGATCGCGGCAGCAACCTGTTGACTGCCGTGGGTGACGGTGGCCGCCACAACCTGGGGATCGATCGGATCGACATAGTAGGAGTGGACGAAATAGACCCAGGCGGGGTCGGGCAACGCTTGCCAGAGGGGGGCCTGGGGTTGGGTAAAGTCGAGAGGGTTCCAACCCATGTGGGGAATCGTAATCCCCGGCTCCAGACGAAACCGCCGCACGGTCCCAGGAATGACCCCTAGACCAGATTCTTGGCCTTCCTCGCTGCGATCGCACAGGATTTGCATCCCCAGGCAAATGCCCAAAAAGGGTTTGCCGCTGGCAATCACGGCCTTCAGGGGGGCGATCAGGTCCCGCGATCGCAGGTGTTGGATCGCCGGGTCAAAGGCCCCTACCCCTGGTAGCACCACGGCATCGGCTTGCTCTAGGTCACGGGCGCGATCGGTCACGATCGTCGTCGCCCCGGCATTTTCCAATCCTTTACACGCTGAGTGGAGGTTGCCCATGTCATAGTCAACCACGGCGATCGTGGGCGGACGATGGTCGGTGGCATCGCTCGCCATCTCAGTTCCGAAGGGGGATGCAACGCGGTCACGGGTTAGGGACATGGCAACTCTCCCAAGTTGAACGCCTCCCCCAAGGCGAGGGCAGGGACCTTCATTTTAGCGTGATTTGCGGTGGCCCAAACTCCACAGGTGAGGCTAACCCCTGGTGGGGGTAGGCATGTCGCTGATCCTGCCAGACAGGGGACAGAATGGCACAATGGGATCGTTGTGGTTTTTCTCCATTGACCTTGCTCGAACCGTCTGTCCCGGCAACCACTGGCCTATCCGAAGCGCTAGGCGATCGTCCACCCGACCCTGCCGCCTGGTACGATCGTGCCCGTGCCAGTCTGCGTCGGCTGCTCACCCGCTGCCAGCAACGTCTGCGCCCGGAGACTTTACCGGCCACCGATGCCGATGCGGCCCACATCACCCAAACCCTCCACCAGGCGATCCAGCAGTTAACCGCAGCCAACGAACAGTTAGGGCAACGGCGGGTGCGGATTGCCGCCTTTGGGTTAGTCAGTCGGGGTAAATCTGCGGTTCTGAATGCCTTATTAGGCCAAAAATTACTGCCCACGGGTCCCCTGAATGGGGTGACCCAAGCGCCGCGATCGGTCCTATGGCACCTGGCCAGCCGCGAAAACCAGCCTTGGCCCAGGGTGATTGAACTGATTGATACCCCCGGCCTGGATGAAATCTCCGGACAGGCGCGGGCGGAGATGGCCGCCAACGTGTCCCAGCAGGCGGATCTCATCTTATTCATCATCGCTGGGGACATGACCCAGACGGAATATCAGGCCCTTCTGGAATTGCGGCAGGCCCATAAGCCCCTCCTGCTGGTGTTTAACAAAATTGACCTGTATCCTGACGCCGATCGCGCCAGCATTTACCAAAAACTCCAAAGCCTTAGCCAGGGAGAAACACCCCTCCTCACGCCCGACGAGATTGTCCTTGTCATGGCCGAACCCGTGCCCCTGCCCATGCGGATTGAGTGGCAGAACCAGGCCGTGACCTATACCTGGGACTACCCCCTCCCCAACGTGGAGCCGCTCCGCCAAAAGATTGTGCAGATCCTCCAGCGGGAAGGCATGGCCCTCCTCGCCGTAAACGCCCTGCAACAAGCCCGACAGGTTGAACAAGCGATCGCCCATACCACCCTTGTCGTCTACCAACCCCAGGCTGAGCAATTGGTGTGGAATTATGCCAAATACAAAGCCCTGGCCGTTGCCCTCAACCCGATCGGCTTGCTGGATATCCTGGGGGGGTCCCTGTTTGACCTGTTGTTAATCCGTGCCCTCGCCCGCCTCTATAGGCTGCCAATGACCGGGTATGAAGCCGGGAAGTTATGCAAAACCCTGGGGGTGAGTGCCGGGGGGCTAGTGTTGGCAGAGGTGGCCAGCAGCACAGTCCTCGGCCTGGGTAAAAGTGCTCTCAGCCTGGGGGCCGCCGGACTGGGGGATGTCACAACGGGCCTCTTCGGCTATCTGGCCATCGGGGCGGCCCAGGGGGCGATGGCAGGCTATGGCACCTACCTAGTGGGACGGGCCACCCAAGTCTACCTGGAACAGGGATGCACCTGGGAACCTCTCGGTCCCGATCGCGTCCTGCGGGAAGTCTTGGCCCATGTCGATCGCCAAACGCTCCTCGATCGCCTCCGCCAGGAATTACTCACAGGTGTCTGAGATAAGACCACGACAAGCTACGCACCCCATCTCTACTGAAATAATTAATTGCGGGCTGTGCTAGATCTCCGAAAGCGGGCGATCGCTCATGCCGTTCTCACCCCCGACTTCTGCTGGATCAGGTTGCTTCAGGGCTTGGCTCAGGGTATCCCGACTCACCGCATCGGGCGCTTTAAACTCAGCGTCCTTGGTTTCTGGGGCGTCCGGGGTGAGGGACTGGTGGATCGCCGTTTGAATCCGGGTAAGGACCTGATGCTCTACTGCTTCCTGGGCCAGACGAATAGCATTAAAGATTGAAGGCGCTTGGGAACTGCCGTGGCTGATAATGCAGATGCCATCTACCCCCAACAGCAAGCCACCGCCATGTTCCGCATGATCAACGCGTTGCTTAATCCGGCGCAAATTGGGCTTGAGCAAGGCGGTGCCCATTTTACCGTGCCAGCCTTGGGGCAATTCCTCCCGCATGATTTGCAGCAGGACACCCCCGATCGCTTCGGCAAACTTGAGCAAGATATTGCCGACAAAGCCATCACAAACCACCACATCAAATTGGCCGGACAGCACATCGCGCCCTTCCGCATTACCAATGAACTGAAGATTGCGATTTTCTTGCAGGAGTTGGTGGGTTCGCACCGCCAAATCATTCCCCTTGGAGGCTTCTTCCCCGATATTCAGAAGGCCCACCTTGGGGGCCTCAGTGCCCAGCACATACTCGCTGTAGATCGCGCCCATCAGCGCAAATTGCTCCAGGAACTTGGGCCGACAATCCACGTTCGCCCCCACGTCCAGAATGATCACGGGTTTACCAGGGACCATCGTCGGCAGTACCGCCCCGATCGCCGGACGATCGATGCCCCGCAGACGCCCTAAGCGCAACAGGGCTGAGGCCATCGCTGCTCCTGAATGTCCCGCCGAAACAACAGCATCGGCTCGCTGCTGCTTCACAAGGCTCATGGCAACATTGATCGACGCCTTGGGCTTCCGGCGAATCGCCCCCAGGGGTTCCTCATGCATTTCCACCATGCCCTCAGACGGCACCACTTCTACCACAGGCCGATGACTATACTGCTTGAGGGCTGCTTCCAGTGGCTCCGGCTCACCGACTAGGAGGATCTCAATCCCCAACTCTGCCTGTGCTCGGATAGCCCCAGCGATAATCTCAGCGGGCGCGTGGTCGCCACCCATAGCATCGACTGCAACTCTTATGCGACTCGTTGTGCGACTCGAATCCATCGATTCAATGTTAAAGAAACCTAAAATATCTTAGCAGAAGCTTTCCCGTGTGGCACACCTCTTCTCCTTAGGCCTCCCCACCCTGGCGATCGCATACGCATAAGGGGCGGCCTCATCGGCGCAGCCACCCGATTGAGGAACGCCTTGTGAGTTTCCTACCGTCATCCCGTAGACTAGACGTTAATATACGATTAGGGGATTGTTACAATCAGTAACGTCAATCTTCAATCTCAAGCATTTTCGCTAAGGACACAAAACATGGGTCGGGTTGGAGTACTGCTGCTGAATCTAGGTGGGCCGGAGCGGCTTGAGGATGTCCGTCCTTTTCTGTTTAATTTGTTCTCTGACCCGGAAATTATTCGCCTCCCCTTCCCCTGGTTACAAAAACCCCTTGCCTGGTTGATTTCCACCCTGCGTTACCAGAAGTCCCAGGCGAATTATCGTGAGATTGGCGGCGGCTCCCCCCTCCGTCAGGTCACGGAGCAGCAGGCCCAAGCCCTTCAGTCATCGCTTCAGCAGCAGGGCCAAGACGCTCAAGTCTATATTGGGATGCGCTATTGGCACCCGTTCACGGAAGAAGCGATCGCCCGCATTGAACAGGATCGCATCGAAGAGTTAGTCATTTTGCCCCTCTATCCCCAGTTTTCCATTAGCACAACGGGGTCAAGCTTTCGCCTGCTAGAGCGCCTCTGGGAAAGTCGTTCCGATCTCAAACAGTTGCGCTATACCGCCATTCCTTCCTGGTATCAGGAGCCGGGCTACCTGAAGGCGATGGCCGATCTGATTCGTCAGGAGTTGGCAAAGTTGCCCGATCCCGATCGGGTGCATATTTTCTTCAGTGCCCACGGGGTACCCGTCAGCTATGTGGAAGAAGTGGGCGATCCCTACCAGCGGGAAATTGAACATTGTACGGAATTGATCATGCGCGAGTTGGGGCTGCCCAATGCCCATACCTTGGCCTACCAGAGTCGCGTGGGACCAGTGGAGTGGCTTCAGCCCTATACCGAAGATGCGATCCAGGCATTAGCGACGCAGGGGATAGAAACCCTGTTGGTGGTGCCCATTAGCTTTGTGTCAGAGCATATTGAGACCTTGCAAGAAATTGACATTGAGTATCGCGAAGTGGCAGAGGAAGCGGGGATAAAAGTCTTCCGTCGCGTCCCGGCATTGAATACCCATCCCCTGTTTATCCAAGCGCTGACGGATTTAGTGGTTAACTCTCTGGCCGCCCCCCCACGCAGTTTGGCGGATGTGGTTCACCCCGGCAAAGCCACCAAGCTCTACCCGCAGGAACGCTGGCAGTGGGGGATGACTACGGCAGCAGAGGTGTGGAATGGCCGTCTAGCAATGATTGGTTTTATTGCCCTGATTATCGAATTGATCAGTGGCCAAGGTCCACTGCATTTTGTGGGTTTGTTATAAGCAATCTTGGGTGAGAGGAATGGCCCAGCTACCGAAGGCAGATGTCTTTAGTCCGGGCTTTGTTTATGACGGCGGGGATCGCGGGATTGACGGTTATCAGCTTGGGCAAGGTACCAACGTCGCCAACCTTGGGAAGTGCGAATCGCCAGCCAGAGCAGCAGCATCGCAATCAGTCCCCCCTGGTGAGGCGCATCGATCGCGAACAAGACCAGGGCTACACACAGAATATCCTGGGCAAAGATGACCCACAGGGGTAGATGAGGACGGCGATAGGACCAGCCCAACATCACCAGTTGCAGGACAAAGGCAAACAGCCCCCCCACAATCCCCAGCAGCCAGATGAGCCATGCGGGGGTTTCATCCGTGGCTAAGGCAATGGCGACCCCGGCCCCCATGATGTATCCCACGATCGGGCTAAACAATAGCTGGGTGAGTTGCAGAAACCGACGGGCGAGGAACTGTTTAGAGGCCAGGAGTTCAAAGAGGGACCAACTAACCAGGACCGCAATCACCAGTCGGGGGGGAATCCCCGCTAGCAGCGGAATCTGCTCCCACAAGTCGGTGGACAATAAACCAATGATTAGCAGTGGGAGTGCAATCCTCATGCCCGCTGCTGCGGAAGCGGAAAGGACAGCCAGGATTTCAAGCATAAATTGATGCGGGAACGTTTGCGTTACCCTTCCCTGATGCAAGATTTTAGATTAGCAATGGATGGGTTTTGACGGATGGCTGCCCAGGTAGGCTAGTAAACCAGATAATAAATTCTGCAACGTTCGTAGTGGCGACTTTAGTCGTCATGGGCTAAAGCCCCAACTACAAACCCTACGAAATTTATGGGTTAGCGTCTCCCTACGGCTAGCCAACGGGTTGATCCCTTTTCCTCAGATTAAACCTACTCTAGCCAGAGAGGGAACACCTGACATGTTGTCGATGTTACGGAGGCTAACTTGCCCAAGGCATCCTGCCGCGATCGCCGCCTGATAGGACCCATGCAGTTAACTTGGTGAACGTCGTGCGTGGCTCTAGGCCATGACGACTAAAGTCGTTACTACGAACGTTGCGGAATTCAGGATTCGCGCGGCCCTAGGTGAACTGTTGGCTCAGGGCTACGGGGTTATGCACCGTGATTTTTTTCTTGTGGATTGAGATCATTTGTTCCTGCCGCAGATCGCCCAGGAGCCGGGTGACCGTAACCCGTGTGGACCCGATCGCTTCCGCGATCGCCTGGTGGGAGAGTTTGAGATCAATAGTGATCCCGCCTTCAATGCCTGGGACACCAAAATCGCGACAGAGGATCAATAGGAAGCTGACTAGCCGTGATCCCATATCCCGATGGGCCAGGGTTTCAATCATCATTTCCGTTTGCAGAATCCGCGAGGAGAGGCCCCTTAACAAGACCATTGACAAGTCGGGATGTTCCTGAAGTGCCTTTTCCATTTGCTCGATCGGGATCGAGAGTAATTCCACCGGGGTAAAGGCCACCGCATGATAAAAGCGATCGGCCCGTTGCCCCGTCAGCAGCGAGAGCACCCCAAAAACGCTATTCTCCCGCAGGAGCGCCACCGTAATTTCCTCTCCCGCCTCATAGACCCTGGAAAGTTTTACCGCGCCCTTCAGCAGGAAATAGACCCGTTCCGCCGGATCACCGGGGAAAAAAATTGTCTTACCCCGTTCATAGGTTTCCACAACGGGTGGGAAGACACTGCTACTAATCTGGCGAAAGACACTCGCCAGCGACTTATCCTGCATTAACACCATATTCCCCGCCCTAATGGATGCTGCTGTGCCAAAACTTGCCCGAATGGATTTGCTAGTTTAATAAACGTAATACAACTTTTCTAGTTTAGCGAAAAGGGCTGGTCCCATACCATTCCCAGCCTTTTGCGGTCTTCGCGTGACTGAACTTTACACAACTGAACTTGCCTTAATTTTAGGAGTTTAGTGTTTCATCTTGCGCCTTATCAGGTTGAAAGTGAGTTTAGGGTTGGGCAGAGGCCAATGGCTAGTCAGGACCAGCACTTTCCAGGGAGCCAAAATCGCCGCTGCGGGTGTTCCCCGGTTCATCCCGTCGCAAAAAATTGCTGGGAAAGAAAGCTTAACAATACTTAAGCTGTACCGTTTCCGCTTGTTTGTAGTTCTTGATACAGATTGTCCCTCTCCAGCCAAGTTTTCCGTGGGTGAGGGGCAGGAAGGGGAAAAAATTGGGAAGGCAGCACGAGACAACCGGGGAAGCATTCCAGGGGGCGACGGGCTGGGATCAGTGGGGGGCGATCAGGGGGTAATCAGGCGACCGCGATCGCAGGGGGGGTAGCTTTTTGTTTTAATGGTTACTTATTCGTTGGGTTCTGTATGTTGGATCTCACTGGAAAAAATGCCCTGGTAACGGGGATTGCCAATAATCGCTCGATCGCCTGGGGAATTGCCCAACAACTGCACCAGGCCGGGGCTAATTTAGGGATTACCTTCCTCCCGGATGAGAAGGGTCGGAATGAAAAAAAAGTGGCCGATCTGGTGGAGCCACTCCAACCCAGTTTATTTCTGCCCTTAGATGTTCAGAATGATGCCCAGGTGGCGGAAACCTTTGCGGCGATCGCGGCCCAATGGGGGCGATTGGATATCCTCATCCACTGTTTGGCCTTCGCCAGCAAAGAAGGACTGGAAGGGGACTTTAGCAGTATTTCCCGTCCAGTCTTTACCCAAGCGTTAGAGGTCAGCGCCCACTCGCTGATTGCCCTAGCGGGGGCCGCGAAACCCTTAATGACCGAGGGGGGAAGTATCGTTACCCTCACCTATCTAGGGGGCGTGCGGGTGGTGCCCAATTATAACGTCATGGGCATTGCCAAGGCGGCTCTAGAAATGAATGTGCGTTATCTGGCGGCGGAGATGGGTCCCCAAAATATTCGGGTGAATGCCATTTCGGCGGGTCCCATTCGCACCCTGGCTTCGTCGGCGATCGGCGGCATCTACGACATGATTCACCACGTTGAGGAGGTCGCTCCCTTGGGGCGCACGGTGACCCAGACGGAGGTGGGCAATGCGGCGGCGTTCCTCTGTAGTGACCTGGCCAGCGGAATTACCGGGCAGGTACTCTATGTCGATGCGGGGTATGCCGTGATGGGGATGTAGGCGTTGCGGGGGCAGGCCGGATGCCTACCCCACGGCAGTTATCCCCCTAGTATGGCCATCATCATTCAGGTTAGGACAAGGGGCTTAAGCCCCTTGTTGATCACAGCCTTTGAAATGTCCTAATGGACGTGACTACCGCTATAGCTCGAAAAGTAAATTCGGCAACGTTCGTAGTGCTGGCTTTAGCCGGCAACGACTAAAGCCAGCACTACGAACATTGCGAAACTTTATCTTTGCTGTACTAGGGTTTCAGCTTCACCGTACACTGACGAAACGGCCTTGGGCGGCTGCCCGCCAATATTCAATGTCTTCCCGGCGGGAAACGGACAGGGGCACTGTCGCCTGGATTTCCTGGAGCAGCATCTCGGTATCGAGGGGCAACTTCAGGTAGAGGGCGCGGTAAAGGCTTGCAATCACCACCTGTTCAATCTCGGCTCCGCTAAACCCATCGGTGGCGGCCACGAGGCGGGGCAGGTCAAATTTATCCGATCGCTGTTTGCGGAGGCTGAGGTGAATCTGGAAAATTTCCAGACGCTCGGTTCCATTGGGCAGATCAACAAAGAAAATTTCATCAAAGCGGCCCTTGCGCAGGAGTTCTGGGGGCAGTTGACTCAGATCATTGGCGGTGGCAACGACAAAGACTTCTTGGCGTTTTTCCTGGAGCCACGTTAACAAGCTGCCAAACAGCCGCCGCCCCAGCCCACTATCGCTTTCTCCCTCCAGACTCAACCCTTTCTCAATCTCGTCAATCCACAAAACCACCGGGGCCATTGATTCCGCAAGGGCGATCGCCCGCCGCAGGTTTTTCTCAGACTCGCCGATGTACTTATCGTAGAGTTCGCCAATATCGAGCTTGAGGAGGGGCAATTGCCATTCCCGCGCAATCACCTTAGCCGCCAGGGATTTCCCACAGCCCTGGATACCCACGAACAAAATCCCCTTGGGCGGTGCCAGGTTAAGGGCCTGAGCTTCGGCACTGAATCCCACTTGGGCCTGCTTGAGCCAGGTCCGGAGGCGACCAAACCCGCCCAATTCATAGCTATTGTCCTCAACGGGAAAATACTCCAGGGGACCCCCTTCCCGAATAATTTGCATTTTGCGCTGCATCACCCGTTGCACATCTTCAGCAGAGAGTTTGCCATCCACGAGGGCGGCATGGGCGATCGCCTGACGGGCCTGGTTCAGGGTCATGCCCCTGAGGGCACGCAGCAAGGCTTGGACATCCTGGGCTTGCAGTTGGACTTGGATTTGGCCCTTAGCCCGTAGGGAGCGAATAACGGCCAGCAGGGTAGCGTGGAGTTCATCTTGGCTGGGGAGGGTGAGGGTGTAGTAGAGGGCGTTCTGCTCAATGGCCGCAGGCAGGTCGATCGGGCTACCGGAGAGGACCAGGGTGGCGTGGGTTTGGGAAAAACGCTGCATTACTTCTCGAAAACGACGGCTAACGGCAGCTTGCTCCAGATAGGGCGAGAAATCCTTCAGCAGGAAAATACCTTCAACCGTCAGGGTTTCCAGGTGTTGCAACAGTCGTAGGGGATCGATCGTGTCTCCAATACCCGTGGGATGGGGCAGACGGCGTAGGCCACGACTAATGGTCCATTCAAACAGGGGAAGGTTGAGTTCCTGGCTGGTTTGTTGGAGTAAGGCATCGACCCGTTCTTCCTCAACAGTCTCGATCGCGATCAACGGATGAAAGGACAGAATGAGTAACTTAAGCTCATGGGC
>JBBILC010000094.1:0-22182 GCA_037445115.1 Coleofasciculaceae cyanobacterium bin_20 | reverse complement strand
TACACGATTAGAGGCTATTTTTTAACACATTTCCTATCATTCAACACTTCTGATGGAAAACTTGTTTGCAAATCCACGAAAAATCGATAACAGATAAAGAATTTGATAAGTTTTGGATTTCTGTATATCTTCGATTCGATACGTGCTCGAATGCTGAAAAGCGTCAAGCAGGCAAGAACTGTAGCATGAGTGGACTTGAATACATCATGCGAGAGAAGGCAAGAATTTGGGATTTCGATCATCTAGTATTAGATGACTTAAAGCAATTTCTGGGGCTATTCTGCTAATTGTATGAATGAGGGACTAATCATGAAATCTAGAGTTGAGGTAGAGGAGGCAATGGAACACCTTAGCCTGGTGGCAGGCCGAATGATTCTAGCAGCGCTGCCCGATAAAATCCGGGAGGCGTTTGAGCGACGGGCGGCAGAAATTGAGTATCCAGTAGAGGCGGTGTTAGAGATGGCGTTGGCTGGTTTTCTCGATCGTGAGTGTTTGAATTTTTCTGATTGCCAACTCCGCTATTAAATCTATTGGACAGGATACTGAAACTCTTCCTTCTGTATCCGTATCCCTTTCATATACCAATATACGGGGTTCTGGCCTCATCCTATTGCCCTCGTCCCGGCTTGCAATCGGCAAACCCCAATGCCTCTGTATCCAGAAAACTGGCGATCGCCATCTTCAGTACCGCTGCGATCTCGCTACCCCAGCGAGAGCAACACCCTTGTCGAACATGATTTTTGATCGCCGTCAGATTGCGTCTTTGCACCAGAAAATTAAGGCTTCCCTCAGGGCACCCCTCCTCCTGCCGATCGCAGAGAGTCATCCTATGCTTTAAAGATAGATCAATTTATCAAAGGACAGGGTGAAGGAGGCCCTCGCCCATGCTGACCTTTCATACGCTGCTGGAACCAGCGGAACATTGGCCCGATCTCCTGGATAAGGAGGTCATTTACCTGGGGAATGAGGCATCTCCGATCGAGATTATGGCGATGCCGGGGGGGATGGCGTCGGGGCGTACCAGCATTAGTATGCGGCTGGATTTACCGGACGGGCGCGTGGTGATTGTGGAGACGGCACTCTATGAATTGGCGAAGGCAGTGCAGCAACTGCAAGCACGATTTGGGGAATAGCGCTGGCGCTGATTGGGCATCAAGGCTTCATCGGGCTGGGAGCCAGTTAGGTAACGTATGATCAAAGTACGCATGGCGAGGATTCTATGCAGTCCACCACCACCCACCCCATCCGCTGGACAACAGCTGACCTAGCGATTTTTGAGGGCGATCGCACCCATCGCTACGAAATCATTGATGGAGAATTGTTTGTGACCAGAGCACCTGAATGGAAGCATCAGGTTGTTTGTAGCAAGACGGTCACTTTACTAAAGCTCTGGTCAGACCAGAGTGGCTTGGGGCAAGCTGCAATCAATCCCGGCATTGTGTTTTCGGACTCGGATGATGTGATTCCCGATGTGGTTTGGGTTAGCCATGAACGGTTAGGGCGGTTGCTGGATGAGGCCGGCCATCTCACAGCGGCTCCTGAACTGGTGGTAGAGGTGCTGTCACCGGGGAAGACGAATGAACGCCGCGATCGGGAAGCCAAACTGAAGCTGTATTCAGTTCGGGGCGTGTTGGAATACTGGATTGTGAATTTCCTGGAATCGAGCGTTGAAGTGTATCGCCGGGAGAATGCGGTGCTGAAGCTGGCCGTGACATTGTACTCGCAGGATACATTAACCAGCGCGGTTTTACCGGGGTTTAGCTGTTTGGTGAGCCAGCTTTTCTAAGCAGAGGGTTTAAAAGTCATCAACACGATGCCTGGAGGTTAAACGATGTCTACCAAAGCCACGATCGCCTACGGGCCAACGTTTCACTTCTATCACGAAGTTCTGGATGACAACTACGTTTATCTAGAACTAGAGCAGGTCGAGTTTGAAGCCTCCTATAACCGAGTCATGGTGCCCATTCCTGTGCATATTTGGGAAGTCATTCGGCAGTATCCGGGGATCGATCTGTCTTGGGCTGATAAATCTGACCAGGACATTCTGGACTATGTCAGTCAGGCGGTAGACGAGCGCAGACAAAAATTTGCCGAAGCTGAGCACAACAAGGGACTCATTTCTCTCAGTAGGAGTCTAGTCTATGGCAAGGCCGATGACCCTAGAGAAGAACAAATTCAGCAGGGGATTGCCTACTACCAAACCTTAAGATCCCATCAACAGCAAGTCATCGCCGCGATCGAAGCATTGCAGCAGGTACAACGATGATCGCTTCAAGAAGCCCTATGGTTCTTCTGGATTTGCGATTAAACCTGCATAGCGAGACCACCAAATATCATCATCACCACCCTGCACGCCCTTGCGTTTCGCCAACGATGCCCCCAAAGTCAGCCTTCAGCCACTTTACCTCGCGAATAGAGAGATTGATGGCTATCACCTCAACGCTTGCGCGATCCCCAATTAACTCAAAATTACTCCCCATATCCTCAGAATAGCTAAAACGACCTCATCCCACAATGCCCTTGGGCTTTCTGCTGGGTACCCGTTACAATACCTCGGCAACCTTCAGCGTGGCGGCGGCGGCGCGGCCAAATTCCTCTGGTGCATATTGCAGATGGGCCTCGGTTCCCGGCCAAAGGAACGTGCCAGGAGTAACCGATCGCACTAAATAATGCAAGGTATAAACCCCCGGCTCCAAATGATCGGCATAGGCCATAATGCGATCGCGGTGGATCGTTTGATAGGTAATCTGCCAACTATCGGCTTGGGCCTGGAAAAAGGGCGTTGAGGTTTGGAAACTGGCATCGATCGCCTCTAACCCCGCTGGTAACGGGTCTGTAATCAACACATGATCCACCGGATGATCCGTAATCACCTCCACGCCAATATCAAACACCTGACCGGGGGTGAGCGAGACGGGTTGGTTCGGGGCAAACAGACCAAACTGTTGCAACACTTTTCTATCATTCGCTGGATGGAGCGATCGCAGAACCCGCAGGCCATTGAGACGACCGGGGGGATTGCCCTCTAGCCGATAGCGATAGGCCACCAGATAGTGCAAGGTCCCCTCACCCGTTTTTTGCAACTGGAGATCGTGTTTTCCCTTCGGCAAGTCCGCCATTGGCACACTCACACTGGCATTGGGCTGGCGATAACCCTGGAAAGCCGCTTCCAGTAAGGTCTTGCGATCCAGTTTGGCCGTGGCGGTGAAATTGGGCGGTGTCGCCTGGGTTTGGCTGTAGGCCACCAGGGCATTGAGGGCCGAGGCCGTGTCATAGCTATTCCCCCAAGTCCCTTCACGCTGTTGGTTGAGCAACCCTTGGAGCAAACGATCCAGCATCGTCGCATCGGCAGATTGGGCTAACGCTAGGTGCAACGCCTCAGATTGGGCCACGATCGGCGAACTGAGCCAACGCCAGGTACGCGGTAAATTCACCGTTGTCGATCGCCCGGATTCGGCTAGATTTTCCTGAACTTGGGTGGTGAGCGATCGCGCCTCCTGTTGCCAATCGGGGAATGCCTGTAAATAGCGGGCCAGTTTAAGCTGTTCGACTAAATCCAACTCATTGCGTTGGCCGTAGATCTCCGTCAGAAAATCGCTGCGACGTTCGCCCAGTGCCGCCAGTGCTCGGAGGATTTCCAGGCGAACTTGGGCCTTACACAGGCCCTCCCGACAGAAGTCATACTGACCTGGATCAGCCAGCACCTTATCCAGATACCCCGTGAGCGGTTCCATCAGACCGGGGGGAATCGGGGTTGCCGTGGGCAAGGGAATCGCACCCGTTGCGCCCGTTGCTGTTGCCGGTTGCAATTGGGCCAACACCTGGGCCACATAGGGGGTCACAAAGGGATCGGACTGCTGGGCACTGGGCCAGGCAGCAAATCCCCCATCGGGGCGCTGGAGCCGTTGCAATTGGGCGAGGGTCTCCCGTTGGATCATGTCTAACGGTTGGTTAGTCGTGACCGTTAATTGGGGATAGCGTTGGGTCAACTGTTGCAGGCTCGTGACGATCGCTAACCGACTGGTCAGGCTTTCCAGGAACGGCCAGGGTTCTTCAGCAAGAAGGGTTTGGGCCGGGACCGTCATTTCCGGCAGCAGGGTACTGGCGAGGTTAACCTCTAGGCCACCAGCATCGGGATTGACCTTGCGATCGATATTTAAGGGCACCTTGGCGCGATCGCGGGTCGTTCCCGTCTCCACTACCTGCTCGGTAACTTCCAGCGTGCGGATCGGCAGGGACACCTCAAAGGCATCCGTAGCCTGGTTCAACTGGCTGTTAAATTGCACCGTGGCTTCCCCAGCTTGCTGGACAACGATCGGGAAACGGTAGGCTTGGGTGCCCGCTTGCGATCGCGTATTGAGACTGGCCGGTTTACCATCGGCAAAGGCGATCGGGCCACCGAGGGACCCGCTGACCTGAAGATTACCGGCACTCCCCGTGGTGTTGGTTACCGAGAGTCCGGCCTCAATGCGATCGCCCGGTCGGGCAAACTGGGGCAGAATCGGGTTGGTCACTAGGGGTTGCGTCGTTTGGAAGGTGGTGTCGGCTTGGCCAAAGCGAGCGTCCGCCGTGGTCGCCACCGCCATCACCCGCCAGGTGGTCAGATCATCGGGCAGTGTAAAGGTGACCGACGCTCTGCCCTGGGCATCGGTGGGGACCGAGCCGTTGTAGTAGGCCGTGGGTTGGAACTCTCGCCGTACCCGTGTATTCGCCGCCCCGGCAGAGAAACCGCCACCATAGCCCCAGCCCTTATCCAGCGGTGAGGCCAGTTGGGTCAGGATAACATTGGGCCGGTTGTCGCTAAACCGAGTCGCGATCGGCTGTTCGGCGTAGACCGTATCCACCAGATCCGGGGGCCGGTAGCCACTCAGTTGCAGGATCGCCTCATTCACCACCAGTACGGTGAATTGCCCCGCCGTGGGGTTACCCGCCACATCCTTCAGTTGAAAATTCACGGTTTGGGTGGCACCGGGCATGAGGCTAGCCTGCATGGGCGTGATTTCGACCTGGAGGCGTTTCTGGGCAATGCCCACCTTAAAGGGCGCAAAGCCAACACGGGCAAGATTTTCGACCTCAGCCGGTTCCGTCGGCGAAAGCGGTTTACCCTGCCGCACCAGGACGGCTTGCACTGCCGCATTGGGCAGCATCTCCGGCGTGATCGTGAATTGGACCTGGGGCGCATTGCCCTTAACCGGAATCACCCGCTCATACAGGCGATCGTGGCGCACGACCGCAAAATAGACTTCGCCTTCGGGATAGGGGGACTGGATTAACGCCGTCGCCGTGTCCCCCACCTGGTACTCCGGCTTATCCAGACGCACATCGAGACGATTGTTATCCCGCCCCCACCAGCGCACGGTGCCCTCACCCGTCACCCACACCTGCACATCGGTGGCACTGGCCTCATCGCGGCGATTGGGGAAGGTGGCCCGAATCCGATAGGGTCCCGCTTCGGGGGGAGTGAGGCTGGCCGTCGTGGCCTGACTGCGCGATCGCACGGTCTGATCGGCCACGGTTGTGTATTCCACCTGATTGCGTGCCCGTTCGCCGCCTTCGATCACCTGGGTCACACTGCGGTATTCCATCCGTTGCAGTTCCAGTTTCACCGATTCTCCGGCCAGCGCTTGACCGGCGGGGTTGGTAACAATGAACTCCAGGTTTAAGGGTTTACCCGATTCCCCCAGGAAATCGGCTTTCAGACCCACCAGGCGATCGCTGGGCAGCGCCGTCACGGTTTGGGAATTAGCCACACTCAGATTAGAAACATCCTTGACTTCCACATCAATGCGATAGTCCACGGCAAAGGGTAAATCCTTACCAATTTCGACCGTTTGACTGGCTTTTCCCGTGGCATCCAGGGCCGTTTGGCGTTGCAGCACATCGGCAGTAATCGTGGGTTGTTCCTCCGGCCAAATCCATTGGCGACCAAAGGTGAATCCTGGCCAACCGGCTGGCTGAAACTCAGATCGCCGACGGGTGACATAGAAATTAGCACTACCGCCTTCCACCGGGGGACCAAACAGATAATTACTTTGGGCCGTGGCATTGAGGCGATCGCCTGCCACCGCCAGGATTTGATTGTCTTTATTCGCCTCGCGGTCCAGGCTGAGATCCACCTTAAAGTTGGGCGGCTTAAATTCCGCCACGCGAAACTCTCCCCGCAGTTCCACGCCGTTATCAGCCTTAGCCCGGATCACATAAACCCCTAGGGGTTGATTGGCTTCCAGTTTAAACTCTTGGGAAAAGGTGCCAAATTGATTTGTTGTTTGCCGCCCTAAATCGCGTTTTTGCCCATCAGGGCGTTCAAGCATGATTTGATAGGCTGTGTTTTTACTTTGGACAAGATTACCCTTATCGAGGTAATAGGCAACCCCCGTTAACCATGCCGTTTCATTGGGTTGATAGAGTTGGCGATCGGAGAAAATCACGCCGCGCGAAATGGGACCTTCCCCATCCCAATCGGCATCAATGCCATAGCCATACCCACCGCTAAATTCATAGGTGCGGGTAAAAGCCCAATCCTGGGATTCACGGGCGATGATGACCAACTCTGGCGGTTTTTGGAACGTCAAATTTCCCGCCATACATTGACGTAGCGCCGCTGCATTTAAGACCAACATTCCTGCTGTATCGGTTTTCCCCGTGGCGCAGGCATTCACCGGACTACGGGATTTTTCGGCCAGCCGGGAACGGTAAATTTCCACATCGGCATTGGCTACCGGTTGTCCATCGCTGAGGTGATGGACGCGCACTAACCCACTTTCCGGAAACCACTGGGCAAAGACCCCCAAATTAGTCAATTGCACCATGCCGTAGAAATTCGGTTCCCGCCACTTTTGCGCCCCTTCCTCAACATAGCGATTGGTACGGGCCTGGACACCATAGGCCAACATCCCGGTATCGCCCCCCAATTGTTGCTTGAGATCGATCGCGGTGTCTACGGTTTCATTCTTCGGTTGATTATTAATAGTTTGCCGGGACCAACTCCCCACAGCGGGCAGCAATTCGGTACCTTCGCCCCTAGGATAGGCCGAGTCGAAATAGACTAAATCCGCCGGTTCCATCACCTTAAAACTGGTCCGGAATTCCGGTTGGGGCAGGTTCACACTCGACACATTCAGTTGCAGATCTTGACCAGCGGGGAAAATATTTAAGCCCGTCGGTGCCCACAGTTCCGGTGCCACATTGCCGGTTTCGTAGGTCAAGGTTTCAGTCTTACCCAATTTTTGCCCATACTGATCCTCTAGATCTGCCCCTACGGTAATTGTGTAGCGCGTGTCGGGTTCCAGGGCATAGGGATTCAAACCCACAAGATGGTCGCCATCGTAGGCCCGGACTAGGGGAATGCCTTCCTTGGGGGCCGGAGAAACCGCGATCGCCTTCGTTGCCGAGGTCGCTACAAGGCCATTGTTAAACCGCAATTGGGCGGCTCCCTGCTCGAAGCGTCCGTAGGTACCCCCCGCATCGGGTTGACCGTAGAATTCGAGTTTTTCCAAGGCCAGGGGGCCATAGGTTTTCACTTGGCTGCTGTACTTCAAGTCACTCACCAAATTGCCCTGGGCGGGTTCTAAACCGGCCTCAACCACAAAGGTGTAATCCGTGGCCCGTTGCAGCGATCGTCGGGGGGTTAATGTATACTGCCAAGTGCGACTAGCGGGATTAAATTCAGTTTGCGGATCGGTAAACTCAGCCGGTTCAGCCGTCGCTTCATCCAGGCTGGCTTTGAGATTAATCGTTGTTTCTGCTGCTTCCGATGTGAGTTTAGCCTGCTTCTCCAACGAGGCCAGGTTTAGTTCAACATTGGAGGTGAGTTTAAGGGTGGGTTCCAGGGTAATTGGAGTGGGATCAGGCTTGCCTTCCCAATCGGTCCCCGGCAAATTCGTCAGATTAATTAAAGGGGTATTGAAGGTCCAAACGAGGTCCTGATCCAGACGGTTCCCCTCCAGATCCCCTAGCCCCGCCTTCAGCGTCACCCGCATACGGGTGGCACCGGGGAGGGCGCGATCGCCCTGAAAGCCAATCATGCGCGGGGTCAACAACCGGAATTGTCCCGGCAGTTTCGGCTGGATTTGCACCTGCTTCAGGATCTTCTCCACCTCTGGACTTTCCAGGCTTTCCACGCCGATCAGGGGATGCTTAAAGCGAATCCGGATCTGGGCCAACGGGTCGGCCTCATCGGTGGGACTGATCTGCTCAATCCAATCCGGCAGGTCCGGGGTGGGAACCGCCTCGACGATCATCGCGGGTTCTGGCTCCGGTCGGATCTCCGCCACTTGACAGGCATGAATCCCCAGGACGAGGACCAAACCCAGAACAAAGCAGACGCCTACCTGCCGGGATAGCCACTGCCAGCCACGCCGCACCCTAGCCCACACCCATTGCCCGACTCGTTGCCACCCCATAACCCCGATTTCCTCACCCGTAATTGTGTCACGATCCCCCATCGCAAGGTGATCGCGATTCTCCGCTGAAGACCCGCCGCGAACGGCGTCGATCTTTTCCCTGTCATAGCGAATTGCTCCGGCAGAATGGGAAAATCCCTACAATTCTTAATCCCCCCTGCCCACAGCCACCGCAAGGATGGGCCAGTGGGTTGCAAGACCCCTTGCAGGATGCATTGAGGGGCGAAGCCTCGTGTCAGCTAATCCGGCGAGGCAGGCCAACCTGCTGCAAAACCGTAAAAATCTGCACCTGTTTCAAGTGCTCTAACTGGGCCTTATCTTTAACCAATAATGCCCCTGCAAACCCCAAGGCATTCACGGCGATCGTGGCGTAACTCTCCTGCGATCGCGGTACCAACAGCATCCATTCCCGCGTTAACAGCAGATTGTAGGCCCCCGTTTGTTCGGCCCCCAGTTGCAGTTCCCCTGGATGCAACCCGACTGCTTTTAATAGAGTTTCATAGGCTACTAACAGCCGTTGGACCGCCTGCTCCGGGGCGATCGTGGGGGCCAATCCTAACCGCACTAGCCCATGCACAAAGGGAAAATTTGGGATGAGACCGATCGCCTCCTGGTACTGGGCTGTTGCTAGTACGGGCGTAATGGGGATTTCCGCCTCGGTTAAGGGAATGAGTTGCAAATGCTTATGTGGCTGACTGGCTCCCGCTGCGGCCCCACCGTTATAAAACGCTAAACCTGACATCTCCCGCAAGCACAACCAAAGGGCAAAGAAATCATTAGCATTTAGCCAACTGGTTTGTGTTTCAAACACACGGGTAATGATCAAGATATGGTGATCCACTACATTAAATTTATTCAATAAACACAGATGGCTAGGGGTGAGATCAGCCACGAATAAATGGGGATCGTAGGGCAGAAACGGATTAACGGGTTTACCTGTTTCTGGCTGAATCTGGCGTTGCTGCTGGGCTAGCTCCTTCCGGGCCAAGTTGGCCAATATACGTACGACAAAAGCAATACCCCCTGCTTCAATGACTTCGGAATCCGTCGCGATCGGCTGTAGGGCACCACAGTCTAAGGCCGCGATCGTGCATTGTCTAACCTTTTCCCATAGGGTGCCGGGTTCCAGCAGGCAGGCATTGGCAGCAATAACGGGATCGGGCATAGCACCAACACTCAAACAAATCAACAGGACAGGCCCAACGCCCATCCCAAGACGAGACAGGCCGAGAATACCTATCCTCAGAAAAAACTATTGCACAACAGTTGTGGGGTAGATATCCTGCTAGGTGGGATTTTAGATTTTAGATTTTGGGATTTTAGATTTTTAGATGGGCTGGGTGTTGTGGGGTAGGCATCCTGCCTGCCCCGGGGACAGCCGAGACGGCTATCCCACGTTCAGTACAGCCGAGACGGCTATCCCACGTTCAATTTGTGATCTACTAATGCTGTCAATCTACCAGAGTGCGGGTACCGGAGGCCGAGGGGGCGGCGGCAGGGGGGGCGGTTCGGGCGGCGGCGGCGGAGCCGGAGGAGCCATACAGGTGTCGCCAAAGGTTGCGCCCCGTTCCGTGAGATCGCCCAAAGCATAGTTATCAAGACCTAGGTTCTTGCCAAAGCGTGCTGATTCAACGCTGGCTGTCCGCAGGCCCGTACGGGTAAGGTCAGCCCCCACCAGCTTGGCATCGACCAAGAGGGTGCGATCGAAGGAGGCTAGAGCTAAATACGAATCACACAAATTCACATTGCGGAAGAAAGCCCGGTCCATTTGACCTTCCATCAGGTTAATGCGGCGCATATCAGAATCATTCAGCAAGGCCCCCCGCAGATTGGCCCGACTCAAGTTGGCGTCCTGCAACTCCGATCGATGGATGTCCGTGCGGCTAAAGTTCGCATCCAGGGCATAGGCTCCGATCATATTCACCGCAATCAGGTTGGAGTCGCGAAAGTCGGAATGACTCAGATTGGCTTCTGTAAAACGGGCACCATTCAGTTCTGCCCGACTGATGCTGCTACCAATCAAACTGGCGCGGGTGAGGTTGGTATTCACCAAGAGCGTACCCCGCAGGTCAGCATAGTTCAACTTAGCCGCAACTAAATCCGCTTCACTCAGGTTGGCTTCCGTCAGGTCAGCCCCCGTCAGGTCAGCCCCCGCCAAATCCGCCATTGTCAAGTTGGCTCGCGGTAGGTAGGCCCCACTCAGGTCTAACCCGCTTAAATTTGCCCCACTCAAATCACAGTCAGGGCAATAAAGGCTGGCGATTAACTGCCGGACATGGGCCGGATTTTCGGCCATTGCTGGACCAGCCAGGGTCAACGGGGCCAGCAGAGCCATTGCTAAGACGCGTCGCTTCACGATAATCCTCCTCCCACAACATTAGACTCGTGGGGTTATGCGTTACCAATACCCAAGGGACCTGATGTTAGCCCCAATGGTTGGTGATGCCACCCCTTTCAAAATCGTGATCCACTTTTCAGCAAAGCTTTGAAAATATTCAGCTTCATTATCGCCTAAATCGGGCGAAGTGGCTATGGCGTTTATGCTGATGCGGGTTGTGCTCAGGGGAGCCGTGCTGATGCGGGCTGTGGCTAGGTGGGCAGCTTATAGGGCAAGCGGATGGCAAGGGGTAGGCACCTTACCTACCCCAGGGGAATATGTTACTGCTGACTGACTAGAGCAGTACTTAGGACTGGGTCACGGCCAAAATATCCTTGGCGTGGGTGTCTGTCTTGACGCTGGTATCGACGTAGGTGATTTTCCCGGTGCCGTCAATGACATAGGTGACCCGCTTGGCGTAACCGCCGCCGTCCACATCATAGGCTTTGGTAATTGCCCCATCAATATCGGCGAGGAGGGTAAAGGGCAAGCCATATTTTTCTTTGAACAGCTTGTGGGAGGCTTCATCGTCCCGGCTGACACCCAAGACCACCATTTCCTTATCTTGGTACTCGGCGTAATTGTCGCGGAAGCTTTGGGCCTCCTTGGTGCAACCGGGGGTGTCATCCTTGGGGTAGAAGTAGAGGACAACGGTTTTTCCAGCGAAGTCAGAGAGGGAGACGGTTTTGCCCTCGGCGTCTTTCACCGTAAAGTCAGGAGCCTGGGCACCAACGGATAAAGGCATTGTAATTTACTCCAAGTTTACGTTAAGGGGTTCCCGAAAGATAAGCATAACAAACAACTTTGTGCCGCTGTTAAAGCACTTCTATACTCGGTGAGGTACAGACAAGGGGCTTAAGCCCCTTGTTCGCAAGGCTTGACAGTACTTCATTAGAGAGGAAACGGCTGTAGCCTCTTTCTCCTGATAGGATGGGCGGGCGATCGGGAGATAAACTGTCAGCACCTCTCCCCCCTGGTTTTAGGGAGCCTTGATTAATTGAGGTGGCTCCGCCGCCCGCCTCAACTCCTGGTACTTGCCTGGGCACAGTTGCGAAAATTGGTATTGTTTGAAGTGCCCTTTAATGTTGGGTATCGAAAATTCTTTTTATGACAGTTTGAGCACGATCGCCCGTGTATGGGTAGACTCTAGGGAGAGTCCCCCTGACCCCTAGCCCCCGAATGCTCACTTCCCCCTCTGCTTCCAAACCGCTGCGGTGGCAACGTGCCAAAGGGTCGCTACTGGCGCGTCAGATTGATATTTATGGGGCCGCCACCCAACTGGCCTTATCCCTCGCCTGGGATCGCCTGCTGGGGGTGGATCAGTCGCCCGAACGTCGCTATCGCCATGCCCAGTGGTTGGTGATGTCGTTGCTGCACCTGGGACCCACGTTTATCAAAATTGGGCAGGCCCTCTCCACCCGTGCTGATTTGTTACCGATGGAATATGTGCAGGCCCTTGGTCGCCTCCAGGATCAGGTGCCGGAATTCAGCCCCACGGAGGCGATCGCCCTCATCGAAGCTGAATTGGGCAGTTCCGTCCCGTCCCTATTCCGGGATTTTGACCATTTTCCGATCGCGGCAGCTAGCCTGGGGCAGGTGCATAAGGCCCGCCTGCATACGGGGGAGGATGTGGTGGTCAAAGTCCAGCGTCCGGGGTTGGAGCAGTTGTTGAACCTGGATATGGAGGTGCTGCATCAACTGGTCCGCCTCAGCCATCGTTATTTCCCCTGGACACGGCAATATCATTTAGAGGAAATCTACAGCGAATTTTTTACGATCCTATTTCAGGAGATTGACTATATTCAGGAGGGGAAAAACGCCGATCGCTTCCGGGAGAATTTCCAAGACTATCCCCAAATTGTTGTGCCAAAAATTTACTGGCGCTATACCTCTCGTAAGATTCTGACGATGGAATATGTGCCGGGAATCAAGATCAACGATCGGCCCACATTAGAAGCCTGTGGTTTAGATGTCAAGGCAATTAACCAACTGGGGATTTGTTGCTACTTAAAGCAACTGTTGCAAGATGGTTTTTTTCAGGCTGATCCCCACCCCGGCAATATGGCCGTTAGCCAGGAGGGCAAGCTCATTTTCTATGACTTCGGTATGATGGCTGAAGTGAAATCCGTCGATAAGGACAAAATGGTGCGCACCTTCTTTGCAGTGCTGAAAAAAGATACCAATCAGGTGATTGATACCCTCACCTCAATGGGCCTCATTGAACCCATGTCAGACATGACCCCGGTGCGCCGCTTGATGAGTTTTATCCTGGAAAAATTCACCGAAAAACCTGTTGATCTGCAAGCCTTTAATGAACTTCGTAGTGAAGTCTACGCGGTTTTTGAGAAGCAGCCCTTCCGGCTACCGGCAAAAATGACCTATATCCTCAAATCCCTGACCACTCTGGACGGGATTGCCCGTGCGCTTGACCCTGAATATAACCTGCTGGCTGCCGCCAAACCCTTCGTCAAAAGCTTAGCGGTCCAAAATCAAGGAAGTGCCCTTAGCGAACTGGCCCGTCAGGCGAAAGACTTTATTAAGTATCGAATACAACAACCCAGTAAGTTAGAATTGCTGATTCAACGTCTGGAGGAACGGATTGAACAAGGAGAACTCCAGGTGCGGGTGCGATCGGTGGAGAGCGATCGCGCCCTTAAGCGGATTAGTCTGGGCGTCAAGTGTTTGATCTATGCGTGTCTGGCTGGCTTCACCCTGCTGTCTGGGGCGGTGCTACTGTTGGGCAGTTCTAAAGGTTGGGCGATCGTCGCCTTTATGCTGACGGCGTTTAGTTTTCTAGCGTTACTGCGATCGCTGATCGAACTGCTGATTCGTGAGCGCTTCGATCGTCTCGCGGAGCGTTAATTATTACCTAGAGCATCTCCTGTTTTCCGTCCACCTACGGTAACGGGAGCTTTTTGTCTCATTCCCCCATGTGTTGCTACGGGCTAGGATTATGGGCAGTTTATAAATTAGGGATAGGTGCCATCCCTTATCCCCCAATCCGCCCATCTTGTTTTTGGATCTACCCCCAACCTTGGGTTTCCTATGGCCAGAATACTAGTTGTTGAGGATGAACAGGTTGCCGCCGAGTGCATCCTCGACTTCTTAGCGGATTCTGAGTATGAAGTGATTGCGATCGTCGCTTCGGGTGCGGCGGCGCTACAACAGATTCCCCTGACGCGTCCGGATCTCATCCTCATGGATATTCATTTGTCGGGAGCAATGGATGGCATTGCCACCGCCCAAGCGATCAGCGCACAATGGGATCTGCCGATCGTCTTCCTAACCGCAATCCGCGACGATGAGACCCTACGGCGGGCGATCGCGACCTCCCCGTTTGGCTACCTGCTCAAGCCCTTTGATGCCCTACAACTGCACACCACCATCAATATTGCCCTGCGGCGGCGTTTGCTGGAAACCCAATTGCAACAGGCGGAACAATGGCTGGCGGCAGTACTTACCAGCATTGGTGAGGGCACGATCGCCACAGACCCGCTGGGACATATCACCTTTATCAACCCAGTTGCCGTCACCCTGACGGGTTGGTCCCAGACAGCAGCATTAGGACAACCGATCACCCAAGTGCTCAATGTGGCCCATCTCCTGAGCCGAAGGCCAGCGGCCAATCCTCTCCTGGAAGCCATCCAGCAGGGGCGATCACTCACCCAAACCGATGGTTGTCTTTTGGTTACGCGGACGGGGCAGGAATACATCATTGGGTGTGTGGCCTCGCCGATCAAAAACCAACAGGGCGAAATTACCGGAGGGGTTATTGTGTTCCAGGACATTAGCCAACGGAAGCGTGAAGAGCGTCTATTGCATCGCCGGGAGCAAGAGTTTCGTGCCCTAGTGGAGCATTCTCCTGATATTATTGCCCGCTTCGATCACCAGCTTCGGTATCGCTACATCAATCCCTCAATGGAGCGGATAACGGGCCTACCCGCCCAGGCTTTTCAGGGCCGGACAAACCAGGAATTGGGAATGCCTGCCAGTGTGCTAACGACTTGGGATACGCAGTTACGTCAAGTATTCGCCACAGCCCAGGAAACCACTATCACCTTTGAACTACTCACGATCGAGGGACCTCGGATCTATCAAGCGCGTCTGGTTCCGGAGTTCGCCACCGATCACCGTGTGCGTTCTGTCCTCAGCGTCGCCCGTGATATCACCCAACACCACCAGACGGAACTCTCCCTCCGGCGACAGGCGGAACGGGAACGGCTTTTGGGGGTGCTGCTCCAACGGATTCGCCAATCCCTCGATCTCCAAACCCTGTTTACCACGGCTGTGGCGGAAATTGGCACGCTCCTCCAGTTGGAACGGGCAGAAATTGTGCAATACCGGCCTCGCCAACAGCTTTGGTGCCATGTCGCCAGCTATCGCCACAACCAAACGCTTCCCGATACGCTGGGGCTAGAGGTACCGGATGCGGCAAACCCCTTTGCCACGCCCCTGAGACGGGCAGCGCTCGTGTGTATTGATGGTAGCAATCGGGAGGGTGACCCGGCTAATCCCGATCTAATGCAGTTTCCAATAACTGCTTATCCTGGTGCCTGGTTACTGGTCCCCTTATGTGTGGGCGATGCGCATAGCGTTCGGGTTGGGTCTTCGTCGGAGGATGGCACCGACAATCAGGTTTGGGGCAGCCTGAACCTCAACCGTCTCCAGTCGCCTTGTCACTGGGAGGAAAGTGATGTGGAGCTGGCCCGTGCCATTGCCGATCAGTTGGCGATCGCGATCCAACAGTCGGAACTCTATCAGCAGGTCCAACATCTCAATTCAGACCTCGAACAACAGGTTCTGGAACGGACGGTCTTATTACGGCAAGCCTTTACTTTTGAGGCGACGCTAAAACGCATTACCGATCGGGTGCGGGATAGTTTAGATGAAAACCAAATCCTGCAAACAGCGGTCGAGGAATTGGCCCAGGCGATCGGGGTGAGCAATTGCAATGCTTCAATCTATAACCTAGAGCAACAGACCTCAACCATTCGCTACCAATATGCCACGTCCGTCACGCCCTTTCGGAATACGGTGCTGCACATGGCTAATTTTGATCAGGGCTACGCCCAACTCTTGCAGGGACAGTATTTTCAATTCTGCTCCTGTCGGCCTCACCCGGAGGAGGGACCCGTGGCCAAATTGGCCTGCCCGATTTTGGATAACGCCGGGGTACTGGGGGATCTGTGGTTGATTCATCGGGCCGACTATGGGTTTAGCGAACAGGATATTCGCCTGGTGCAACAAGTGGCCAACCAATGCGCGATCGCCCTGCGCCAGTCGCGGCTTTACCAAGCAGCCCAGAGCCAGGTGACGGAATTGGAGCGTCTGAATCGGCTCAAGGATGATTTTCTCAGCACGGTTTCCCATGAACTCCGGACGCCGCTATCGAATATTAAAATGGCGATTCAAATGCTAGAAATTGTCCTCAAACCCTTGGGGATTTTGGCCCCAGAAACCGGCCCGGCCCACCGCTATTTCCAAATTCTTCAGCAGGAGTGCCAGCGGGAAACCAGTCTTATTGGGGATCTGTTGGATCTATCGCGGTTGGAAGCGGGGGAAGAAACCCTGACGATTGTCACCTTAGAACCGACGACTTGGCTGGAGCAAATGATCGTGCCCTTTATGCGACGGTTTGAGGCGCAACAACAGTCCCTAGTGTTAGACATTCCCCCCGATTTACCGAGTATCCAGACCGATGCTACCTATTTAGGGCGCATCCTCAACGAACTGCTGAACAATGCCTGTAAGTATACGCCTGCGGGTGAAACGATTCGGGTCTTTGCCCGCCTAGAACCAGAGGTCCTGCACTTCGGGGTCAGTAATTCCGGCGTAGATATTCCACCCATGGAACTCCCGCATATCTTCGATAAGTTCTACCGTATTCTCCGCCATGACCCCTGGCAGCATGGGGGGACGGGCCTCGGTCTAGCCCTGATTCATCGCCTGGTCAGCCAACTGGAGGGCACCATTACTGTGGAGAGCCAGGGGGGGCTGACAACCTTTACGGTCAGTTTGCCCCGTTTAGAAACCCCTTCGGAAATAAATCGCTAAGCCGGACAGCCCGATTCTCCTGAGCAAGCCGCGATCGTGCTGAAAACTACTGCCATATCGCAACGGGGTTTGTTGGGAGGTTGGCGATGACAGTGAAGTTTCCCGATTTGGTCTTGGCTTTTGCGGGTGTGGTCACCCTCAATGGGGTGGGCGTGCCCGCGTTGGCCCAAGGGTCGCCCTTGCCAGCGTCCGTGGTTCTGCCTGCGGCCTCGGCGTCGCAAGTGGAGGGCGTTTTTGCTGCGGCAATGGCACGGGCGGAAGCAGGGGATCTACCGGGAGCTATTCAGGGGTTCACCTGGGTGTTGGATCAGGCTCCTGACTTGCTCGAAGCTCGCTTTAATCGAGGGTTGGCCCGTGATCTGTTGGGGGATAAGCCAGGGGCGATCGCTGACTATACCCAAGTCCTGCGGGCCGATGCCCAGCACGTAGAAGCCTACGTCAATCGCGGGGCCGCCTATTCGGACCTGAAGCGCTACCGTCAGGCGGTGGTTGACTTTATGAAGGCTTTGGAACTCAACCCCGATAACGATTTTGCTTATAACAACCTGGGTAATGCGCTGTTGGCTCTGGGCAATAGCCAGGAGGCGATCGCCGCCTACACGCAAGCCATTACGGTCGAACCCACAAACGCAACCGCTTACTTCAACCGGGCTAATGTGTACTTTATGGCAGGCAATATGACCCAAGCGATCGCAGATTTTGACCGGGCGATCGACCAAAACCCTCTCTACGTGCAGGCCTATAACAATCGGGGGTTAGCCAGGGAAAACCAAGGGGATCTACGGGGTGCCCTCAGCGATTGGGAGCGATCGCTGCAACTAGACCCGGATAATCCCTATGCCTACACCAACCGTGGCCTGATGCATCGGCGTAATGGTGATACGGCTAGTGCGATCGCCGATCTTCAGCAAGCCGCCGCGTTATTCCGCCAACAGCAAGATGGCAGCCGCTATCAACAAACCCTCGATCTCTTGAGTGGGTTGCAAGCACCGTAGGGGATGCCCTTGTTGGTAGTAACGACTTTAGTGTTAGTAGTAACGACTTTAGTCCTTAGTCCTTGCAGAGATAAATAGGAATTTGGGTATCGTAGTTACAGCACTTCCATACCTGGTGAGGTATAGACAAGGGGCTTAAGCCCCTTGTTCGCAAGGCTTGACCGTCCTTCATTAGAGAGGGAACGGCTGTATACTGGACTTGCCTTGTTAGTAGTAACGACTTTAGTCGTTTACCCCACAGGTGTACAATTTAGGCGGGCCAGCGAGACGCCAATAAGGCGCTGTCCTCGGCAGGCGAGACGCCAATAAGGCGCTGTCCTCAGCAGGCGAGACGCCAATAAGGCGCTGTCCTCAGCAGGCGAGACGCCTACCCCACGGGTCTAAATCCTCACCTTCCCTAATGGGATATTGTCCCTTTGACTAGCTCTGCGCCTACGCCAAAAACCCTTTGGCCCCAAGTGTGGGGGTTGGCAGCTGTTAATGGCACGATCACGCTGACCTGGGTGATCTATAACCTTTATCTGTTGCAACTCCTCACTCAGTTTGGCTTCCCGGCCCCGATCGCAACGGTAATCCTGGTTGTGGAAAATTTGCTGTCGGCGGTCATTGAGCCAGTGATGGGGGGCTTCTCCGATCGCGTCCAGTATTGGGTAGGCAGTCGTTTCCCGTTTATTGCGATCGGGATTGTCCTGGCCTCAGCGTGCTTTATTGGCATTCCGGTTTTCGTGGTGTTTGGCGATCCGGCCATGCGTTGGGTATTGCCCGTGCTATTGATTGCCTGGGCCTTAGCGATGTCGGTGTTTCGCAGTCCGGCCCTAGCCCTGTTGGGACGCTATGCCACGCAGGTGCAACTCCCCCAGGCCGCGAGTGTTTTGACCCTGGTAGGGGGTGTTTTTTCGGCGATGGGACCGCTCGCCAATCAGTTTATCCTGGGCCTGGGGCCAGTGGTGGCCTTTTCCGTGGGATCGCTCTCGATGCTTTTGGCGGCAACGGTTTTGCGGCTGGCTGGCCCGGATCAACAGGTTGCCTCCCCCGTCCCTGTCGAGCCGGTAACTCTCCCCGTCCAAACCAGTCGCATCGGGGGACCGCTCCCGGTCTGGATGGGGGCACTGGGGCTACGGTTGGGATTGGTATTTATCAGTGGCGCGGGCATGGGCATGGGGTTTCGTTTGTTGCTAATCGGGTTTCCCCAAGTGCTTAAAACCCAGGTTGGGTTGACGAATGTGAGTTTGATCCTTGGCTGTTTGTTTATGACCCTATCGGTGTTGGCTGTTCCCGCTGGGCGGGTGGCGACGCATCTGGGGAATCGGACGGTGATGGTGGCGGGTGGGGTCGGCATGGCTGTGCTGACGGGACTGACCCTGATGGTTCACCAGGTGTCAACGGCGGTTATCCTGACGATCGCCCTGGGGGCAGCCTTCAGTCTGGTGTCCAATGGGGTACTGCCCTTTGCTTTGGCAATGGTACCGACGAACCAGGCTGGTTTAGGGACTGGGCTATATTTTGGTGGTGGCGCGTTGGCCGCGAGTTTGCTGGGTATCTTGTTTAATCCTGGCAGCAATTGGCCTACGATCGGGGCGATCGGGATGAGTATCGGGGCGTTCCTGGGTAGCAGCCTCGTGATTGCCATCAGTTATCAACTGGCCGATCCGGTACGGGAAGTGCCTTCAACCCCATAAATCTGCCGCATAAATCTATCTATGCTCACTGTTGATCAGGCGGACGCCGCCATTCTTGACCTTGTTCAACCCCTTGCTGAGGGCGATCGCGAGACGGTGCCCCTATTGGCGGCAGCGGGACGGATTCTTGCGACGCCTGTGATCAGCCCATTGGATTTTCCCCACTGGGATAACTCGGCAATGGATGGCTATGCGGTGCGTTATACCGATGTGCAAACTGCTAGCCCCGATCGCCCGGTGCAATTAGTGGTCGTCACCGAGATTCCGGCTGGGTCCCAGCCCCAAGTCGCCGTGCAGCCGGGGCAGGCGGCTCGGATTTTTACGGGTTCGATGCTACCGTCCGGGGCGGATACGATCGTTATCCAAGAACACACCCAACGCCAAGGCAACACAGTCACGATTCGCCAGGCTCCTCAACCCCAGGCGTTTGTCCGTCACCAGGGCAGCTTTCAGCGGGCCGGGGAGTGCTTGCTCCCGGCGGGGATTCGGCTCCAGGCGGCCACCATCGCCCTGCTGGCGGCGGCCCAGTGTGGGCAAGTGTCGGTCTATCGTCGTCCACGGGTGGTCATTCTGTCCACTGGGGATGAATTAGTGACCCCCGACCAACCTTTGCAGCCGGGGCAACTAGTGGACTCTAATCAATACGCCCTGGCGACCCTGGTGCAGCAAATCGGAGCTGATCCCATCCTGGGGGGCATTGTACCGGATCAACCCGCTGCCCTGCGGCGGGCGATCGCGGCGGCCATGACCCAGGCCGATCTGGTGCTGTCTTCGGGCGGGGTTTCCGTGGGGGACTATGATTATGTGGCCCAGGTGTTGACTGAATTGGGGGGAACGATCGCGGTGAAGGCGGTGGCGGTGAGGCCGGGAAAACCGCTGACTGTGGCTAGCTTCCCGCGAGAGACCCGTCCCCTGCTCTATGTGGGCCTACCGGGCAATCCTGTATCGGCCCTAGTCACGTGCTGGCGATTTGTACAACCAGCTCTGCATAAGCTAGCGGGGCTGGCGGCAGATTGGGGACCCGTTTGGCTGTGGGCCACGAGTCAGGTGGATTTGCAAGCCGATCGTCAGCGGGAAACCTATCTTTGGGGCCAGTTAATTCCCACGGCGAGGGGGCATGATTTTCAGCTTGTCCCTGGGGGGCATAGCTCTGGCAATCTAGTAAATTTGGCCCTAGCCAATGCCCTAGCCATCGTTCCCAGTGGTACCACGATCGCGGCAGGGGGTCCCGTGCGGGTGATGCCTTTGCCGAACGCGTAGCCTCTCCGCAGGAGAATCGACTGAAGTTAGTATGACCTTGCAGCGAAAAGACTCGGGAAGGGCGATCCGATGCAACACCCCCTTAACGAAATGCGGGAAGACCTCGGCCAATTGGTTGTCATGAGTGCCGATTGGGTGCGGGCCTCCCAGCAGCAGACGCGTAACTTAGAGATTCAAACCCAACAGATTGGCGTGATGTCAGAGTCCATCACCGAGTTGCGCCTGTCCAGCGAAGCCCAAGGTCAACGGATGGAGCAGGGCTTTGAAAGGATGGAGCAGGGCTTTGCCGAAATGCGCCAAGGCTTTGTTGAAATGCGGCAGGGCTTAGATCCGCCTGGAACACGCGGTTGAGACCCAAGGGCAGCAGATGCAGCAGGGCTTTGAACGGATGGATCATCGGTTTGAGGATCTCCTAGAGATCACGCGGATGCAAGGGCAACAAATGTTAGCGGTCGTCCAGCAATTAGCGCAAGTCGTCGATCGCCTCGTGCCAGAACGCGATCGCTAAAGCGTCTGGCTTGTGTATGGCAGTTTGGTTAGCGGCTTAGACGGATAATGTTGGCAGGCGGGACGCCTACCCCACGGGTGTTGACATATCAGCACTTTGCGGTGATCTCAGTTCTACCCTTAAACCCGAATCAGAAAGTTGCGATCGTCCTCAACCCAATCTTCAGGGTCCTGGAGGATAGCCACCAATTCGCCGTCGGCAAAGATGCCAATGCCAGCCGGTAAGTTACCGTCGGTGTCCGGATCAATCACCTGGAACTGATAGTCCAAGGGACCGTGAACTTGCAAGCGATCTTCGCGGGGGTCAAAGTCGGTGATTAGGGCATAGTCGGCAATACCTGCACCCGTGTAGTAGGCCCGGAAGCGATCGCCGAGGACAAAGACATCGGCTCCAACCCCACCGGTGAGGGTATCAATTTCGTTTTGACCAGCATTGGGACCCGCTTGGACACCGCTGAGGGTATCGTCGCCGCGATCGCCGTTGAGTGCGTCGTTGCCTTGGCCACCGCTGACGGAATCATTGCCTTTACCGCCCCAGAGGCTATCATCACCGTCACCGCCGTTCAGAAGGTCGTTATTGCGATTGCCGAATAGCTGATCGTCGCCGGGACCGCCGAGCAAGGCATCGTTGCCTTTGCCGCCGAAGAGAGTGTCATTGCCGTCGTCGCCGTTAAGTTCGTCGTTGTCCTGGTTGCCATAAAGCACATCGTCACCGATGCCGCCAAAGAGTTGATCGTCGCAGGCCGCGCCGAAGAGGGTGTCATCGCTGGCTAAGCCGCGCAGCGTATCACTGTGCTCGGTGCCAGTGAGGGTGTCGTGACTGTTGGTGCCGACGATGAATTCACCGGGGAGACAGGCGGGCAGGGGATCAGGAATGGGTGGGGCCGGGGTGTTGGGGGTGGGGCCAG
>JBBILC010000093.1:0-22320 GCA_037445115.1 Coleofasciculaceae cyanobacterium bin_20 | reverse complement strand
TTACACGATTAGAGGCTATTTTTTAACACATTTCCTATCATTCAACACTTCTGCAACAGGGCCACATCGATAGTATTGCAGATATCGACACTGACGGTTGGGCTGACGGTTATGCAGATTGTTATGTTGAACGCCTGCGATCGCTACAGATTAAAGCCCATCTCGCCGTTCCCATCTTACAAGGTGACCAGCTTTGGGGGCTACTGATCGCCCACCAGTGTACTGCCCCCCGCCAGTGGCAACCTGCCGAAATTGCCCTATTGCAACGACTCGCCACCCAAGTCAGTATTGCAATTCAGCAATCGGAACTGTACGAACAGACCCAACGGGAGTTACTAGAACGGGAGCGTATCCGCAAGATTTTAGAGGAAAGTGAACAACGGCTTCAGTCGATTTTGGATCATGCGCCGGCTGCTATCTACCTCATCGATCTTCAGAATCAACATCTGCTGGTTAACCACCAATACGCAGAACTCTGCCAGACGGAACCGCAACAGTTGCTCGGCAAGAGTATTTATGAGGTCTGGCCAGCCAGCATTGCTGACAGCTTTGCAATCAATAACCGCACGGTGATTACCACCGGCAAACTCCTCAAGATTGAGGAAAATTTACCCCATTCTAATGGTCAGCCACGAACCTATATCAGTGTTAAGTTTCCCCTCCGAGATACCACGGGTACCCTCTATGCAATTTGCGGCATCTCAACGGACATTACTGAACAAAAACAACTGGAAGCCCAATTTTATCGCGCCCAACGCTTAGAAAGTTTAGGCACCTTAGCCAGTGGGATTGCCCATGATCTCAATAATATTTTCACCCCGATTTTGGCCTGTTCGCAGCTAGTGCGGATAAAGCATCCCGATCTGGAAACGCGATCGTTAGAAATGCTCCAGCTTGTCGAAGACAGTGCCAAACGCGGCGCGAATATGATTAAACAAATTTTGACCTTTGCACGCGGCACGGGGGGCGATCGTCGTCCTGTTTTGGTGCTTCCCCTCCTGCAAGAGGTGCTCAGTGTTGTCCAACAAACCTTCCCCAGGGGAATTAGCATTCAAACGCAGATTCCCGATCACGCCCCCTGGACGATCGTGGCTGATCCGATCCATCTTCACCAGGTTTTCATGAACCTCTGTGTGAATGCCCGTGATGCCATGCCCAACGGCGGCATCCTCTCCCTCTCCCTAGACACCGCCCAAGTGGATCATACCTACACCCATCCCAACGCCCAAGTCGCTCCCTATGTCGTTGTGACGGTGGCCGACACGGGGACAGGTATCCCCCCGGCGATCCGCGATCGCATTTTCGACCCGTTTTTCACCACCAAACCCCAGGAGCAGGGGACGGGCCTCGGCCTCGCCACTGTTTTGGGGATCGTCCGCGACTACGGTGGATTTGTCCAAGTCCACAGCGAAGAAGGCCAAGGTAGCCAATTTCAGGTCTATCTACCGATCGCCACCCAACCACCCACCGATGCCCCACCGCCCCCATCGCCTTTCATCGGCAACGGTGCACAGGTGCTACTTGTGGATGATGATCCCAGCGTGCTGACGAGTATACAAGCCTGGTTAGAAAGTCATCATTACCAGGTGTTAACCGCTAATCGTGGCAAAGACGCGATCGTGCTGTACCAGCAACACCAAACCGAGATCAGCGTTGTTGTGCTTGATATTATGATGCCCAAGATGAGCGGCTTTACCCTGATCAAACGCCTGCGCAGCATTGATCCAACTATAAAAATCGTGGCGATGAGCGGTCTACCGACTAACCGCGAACCAGCCCTCGCCGCCGGAGCCACCGCCTTTTTACAAAAACCCTATTCCCTGGACACCCTACTGCAAACCCTCCAGCCCCTAGTCGCCAACCCCCATTGAGTCCTGCTCAGCCGAGTAGACACGATCGTGCCCCAATGGAGCCGATCGCTCACCCGATGCGGCTTGGATTGCCCAAGCCCGGTGGGATGCCATCACCCCAGAGCAGCAAAGCCGTTTCCCGCCATGTGTCCTGATTTTGTTTTGGCGCTCATTTGACATCCTCCCCGGCCCACAGGGCGCGGGGATTCCCAGTCTGACTGCACTAGGCAACCTCCTGATGGGTAAGCGGATCATTGCCAACTGCCTCCAAAGAGGTCTTACACTGGCTCACACGCTCATTAGGTCGGCATCGCCCTGCCGCCAAAATATTCTTAGATGCATTCTCGTCTCGATCGTGTTCAGCCCCACAGTTGAGGCACAGCACAGACCGGATAGATAGGTCTAACTTCCCCCACTGATAACCGCAACAGGCGCAGCTCTGAGAAGTGGGTTCCCAGCGACCAATGGTTCTCACCTCCCGTTCGTGGATCATGCTGGCTTTGGCTTCACACATACTTCTAATCTGCCGCCACCCAGCCCTACTGATCGCCCGCGATAAACAGCGATTTTTGACCATGCCTGAGACGTTCAGATCCTCCAGTACCACCACGCTGTTTTCCCGCACGAGGCGAGTCGCCAGCTTTTGGTTAAAGTCCTTGCGGATATCGCGTTGCTTAGCCTCAATCCGCGCCACCGCAATCCGCAGTCGTTCACGCCGCTTTGAACCTTTTGCAGCTCTAGCGAGTTTGCGCCTGCCCTTGCGGATCTTCCGGGCTAGGGCATTGGTGTTAGGGGCTTTCACCTTTTCGTCACTGCTTAATGTCGCGAGTGTTTCTAGTCCTAAATCAACGCCGACCCCTTGGTTCTTAGGTTCGACGGTGATGGGCTGAATCTCCACAACCAAGCTCAGGAAGTACCGCCCGGCACAGTCTTTGATGACAGTGACGGAGCTAGGCTTTGAGGGCAGCGGCCTCGACCACTTGGTTTTGATGTCCCCAATCTTGGCTAGGTAAACCTTGCCCTTCTTAATCGCGAAACCACCCTGGCAAAAGCGTGCCGATTGCTGGTTCACTTTCTGCTTGAAGCGAGGAAACCCCACCCGTGGACCTTTTCGCTTCCCTTTTCGATAATCAAAGAAGTTCTTAAACGCAACGCCCAAATCCCGAATCGACTGCTGCAATGGAATATTGCTGACTTCTGCCAACCATTTCCGAGCCTCAGTCGGCTTGGCTTGGGTGATGCAGAGCTTCTGTAACTCAGCATTGCTTGGCCATTGTTCACCTTCCGGGATGGACTTAATCAGTGCCAATGCGTCATTCCAAACGACTCGGCAGCAACCGAACAGCTTAGCTAGTTTGACTTGCTGATTGGTCGTAGGATAGATTCTGTACTGATAACGTGCTTTCATGCTCTTATTATAGGTTGGTCATACCCCAAAGACAATGGATTATCGGCGCGAAAATCACAGTGTCTCAGATCTGAAGGCGCACCTTATCTTCGTGACCAAGTATCGGCAAAAGGTGTTGACCGCTGCTGGGTTGGCCGTAGTGGAGTCGGCCTGTCGGGCTGTGGCCGCGAAAATGAATTTCCAGGTGCTTGAGTTCAATGGCGAGGCTGACCACGTTCACCTACTGGTGGAATATCCCCCCAAGCTCTCCATCTCGCAGATGGTGAATGCGCTCAAAGGGGTATCCAGCAGGCGCTATGGACAGGCAGGATTACCAAAACCCTATGGGAAGAAATCTCTGTGGACTCCGGCCCATTGTTCGGCTTCTGTGGGGGGAGCGCCTCTAGCGGTGTTGAAGCAGTACATCCAGAGGCAAGAAAAGCCGTCCTAGAAGGACGGGGCTTGAATCCCATTATTTTGGTCAAACTAGTGCAGCGCATAATTAATTATGCAACGTTGGTAGTTCAGGCTTTAGCCTGCAACACCTCAAGCCGTTACTGCCAACGTTGCGAAACTTTATGTTTACTGTACTAGGACCGATGTCGTTTCCTTTGCTTGGTACCTCCCCGTGATGACTCTCCCTGTAACCTATGCTGATCTGGCGATCGCCGCGCAACGGCTGGCGGGTCAGGCCCACCTCACACCGGTCATGACTTCGCGGACGGTGAATCAACGCACGGGGCTAGAGGTGTTTTTTAAGTGTGAGAATTTCCAACGCACGGGATCATTTAAGTTTCGGGGTGCATTTAATGCCCTCGCCCAATTGCCAGCGACCGCCAAGCAACGGGGGGTGTTGACCTATTCCTCCGGGAACCATGCCCAGGCGATCGCCTTGGCCGGTCAATTACTGGGGATTGCTACGACGGTGGTGATGCCCCAGGATGCCCCAGCGGTGAAACGAGCCGCGACCGCCAGCTATGGAGCCAGCATCATTCCCTACGATCGCGATGAAACCACCCGTGAGGCCCTGGCGGCAACCATTGCCGAGGCAGAAGGGTTAACGATCGTGCCGCCCTACGATTACGGCCCCGTGGTGGCGGGGCAGGGGACGGCGACGAAGGAGTTAATTGAGGCGGTGGGGGAGTTGGATGGGTTGTTGGTGTGCTGTGGGGGTGGGGGGTTATTGTCGGGAGCAGCGATCGCGGCCAAAACCCTGTCGCCCCGGTGTTGGGTAGTGGGCGTAGAACCCAGTCTGGCGGATGATGCTACCCGTTCGTTCTATAGCAAGACCCTGCAAACAGTCACCAACCCTGACACGATCGCCGATGGGGCACGGACGCCTTCGTTAGGCAAGATTACGCTCCCGATCGTCTTGCACTTAGTGGATGAGATGGTCACGGTTTCCGAGGCTGAAATTATTGCGGCCATGCTCTTCCTATGGCAGCGGTTGAAGTTAGTCGTGGAGCCAACGGGGGCACTGGCAGCGGCAGCCTTATTAAGTCGCAAACTGCCCACAATGCAGGGGCGGGTAGGGGTGATCCTCAGTGGTGGGAATGTGGATTTACCCCAGCTTTTGACCTTGATCCCCAGGGAGTTGTCTACTGACATTGCCCTCTAATCATTGGCTTTAAGGCAGTGGAAAACGGGTTGCAGATCGTCACCGCAGCGGTGATCAGGGATGTCGAAATGTAAAGCGAGAATCTATAGTCATGTGAAAATTTGGACGCGATCGTTGGTTTTGTAGGTCACAATAATGCCTACGAGTTAGAGTGAGTGCTCATGCTTCCCAGCCGCAGCTACGCCCCGGCCCCGCCCCAAGAAACCGAAACCCGTGCCCGCATTTTGCTCTCAGCCCGTCGGTTGTTTGCCAACCAGGGCTATGACGGCACGACCACACGGGATTTGGCCCAGGCGGCGGGAGTGGCCGAGGGAACGTTATTTCGGCATTTTACGAATAAAAAAGCCATCCTGGTGGAGGTGGTGACCCAGGGCTGGGTGGAGATTCTCACGGATTTATTGACCGAGTTAAGTGAAATGGGCAGTTATAAGGCGGTGGCAAAGGTAATGCATCGCCGGATGCTCCATTTCCGCGAAAATGCCGATTTGTTAAAAGTTTGTTTTATGGAATCCCAGTTCCATCCTGACCTGCGCGATCGCATCCAAAAGGAGGTCATTGACAAGATGATGGATGTGGCAGAGGCATTTTTCCAAACCGCAATGGATCGGGGGGTTTATCGCCGGATGGACCCGAAAATTGTGGCACGGGTATTTTTGGGAATGTTTACGGTGGCCGGGTTTAGCCAGGATACGATTATGGAACCAGGGACCTCACCCAAGGCGATGCAGGAGATGGCCGAAGGGATTGCGGATATTTTCCTGAATGGGGTATTGGCCGCCGGTTGAATTCGTTAGGTTGCTATACAGCCGTTTCCTTTCTAATGAAGTATTGTCAAGCCTTGTAGGCAAGGGGCTTAAGCCCCTTGTCTGTACCTCACCCAGTATGGAAGTGCTGTAAGGGTTGACCCAACCTACCGGCATTAAACATAATGACTGATGATTTTTTAGGCTAAAGCGGTGCCTGCCACCCCGTCAGGGGGTGTACCCGTTGCAGTTCCGCACTCATCGCCCCGTGTAGGTGGCCATTGCTGGCCAGAATGCGCCCTGATCGCAACACAAAGGGACTGCCATCATAGGCCGTCACCAGCCCCCCGGCTTCTTCGACGAGCACTACCCCCGCTGCCAAATCCCACGGCGACAGCCCCCGCTCCCAATAACCGTCCAACCGTCCACAGGCCACATAGGCCAGATCCACCGAGGCCGAGCCGCCCCGACGCACCCCTTGGGTCAGGTGGGTGAAGTGGCAAAATTCGGCGTAATTGTTATCGGGGGTCTCCCGGCGATCGTAGGCAAACCCCGTCACCAGCAAACTCTCCCGGAGGGTTGCCGTCGCCGATACCCGGATGGGTTCCCCATTACAGGTCGCCCCCAACCCCTTGGCGGCACAGAAAAGCTCATTCATCAACGGCGCAAACACCACCCCCACCTGGGGGACCCCGTGGACCAACAGCGCGATCGAGACGGCATAAAACGGATACTGGTGGGCGAAATTGGTTGTCCCATCCAGGGGATCGATCGCCCACAGATAGGGACTATCCCCTGGTCCCGCCAGCCCCGACTCCTCCGCCAAAATGCCGTGTTCCGGGAAATGGTGCTTGAGGATTGCAATCACCGTCGCTTCCGACGCCTGATCCGCCTCCGTCAGGAGATCCCCCGGTCGGCCCTTTTCCTGAATCGACGCTAATTTGCCGTAGTAAGTTTGGAGTTGTGCCCCCGCCGCCAGGGCAGCCTCCGTCGCGATCGCTAAAAATTCTTGCATGGAACCCGTTCACCGCCTGCCAATGATTTAATCCACCCCATTACCCTGAATCACTTGCTTCAAGGTTGTCAACGTTTCCAGGCCAATAACCCCTCGGCGCTGTCCCTTCTGGCTCGACATCCCCAGGGCAATATCACGGGCACGCTTGGGATTGCGCGTAAACTGGGGTGAGGCATTGATGTAGACCGCTGCACTGGTCACCCCGATCGCAAACTGGCGACTCTCGCGATAGGACTCGGTAATCAGACAATCGGCGTGGCCGCTACTGTAGTGATTGATCCAGGTGATTGCAGTCGCCAAACTATCCACCCACTTAAAAATCACCACCTTATCCAATGCTGACTGGCTCCAGTCCTCCGGGGCTGTGGGTTCCAACTCCGGGAATTCCGTCACTAGGACCTCATCCCCCTTTAGCCGAAAGCCCTGCTCGCGTAAGTGACTCCAGAGCGAGGTTAGGGCAGCGGGATTCTGCTTGGTGTGGACCAGGACCTTTTCGATCGCATTCACCGCATCCGGTTCCCGGCGATGGCTTTCCAAAATGACCCGGCGCACCATCTCTAAGCTGCCCGATGCGGACCAGTAGAGATAACAATTACCGATCGCCGTGCGCAGGACAGGGGCCGTCGCCTGCCGCACTACCTGTTGCACCAAGCTGGGCCGTCCGTAGGGGATCACGAGATTGATCCAGGCATCCTGGGTGACCAGATCCCGAATCGAACTGCCCTGTTCACTGGCCAGGTGGGTCACGCAGGCCGGGGGGAACGAAACCTCTTCCAGGGCTGCCTGCAAAGCCGCCGCGATCGCCTGGTTGGAATGGCTGGCCTCGTTGCCGCCCTTCAGGATTAAGCTATTCCCCGTGCGCAAACACAAACCCGCCGCGATCGCCGCTAACTCCGGTAACGCCTCATAGACGAGGGCAATCACGCCCAGGGGCATGTGCTGGGCATAGGATTGGCAATTCTCGACGGGATATTTGGTGGAGATCACCTGTTGAATGGGGTCCGACAGGTCACTGAGCTTTTGCAAAACTTGGACAGCGGTTTGGAGACGCTCCGGTGTAAGCTTTAGCCAGTCCAGGATCAGGTCTGGCATGGCCATTTCATGACTGGTCTCCAGATCGAGGGTATTGGCTTCCAGAATATCGTCCTGACGGTCCCGCAGGTTTTGGGCCATTGCCCGCAGGGCACGGCTGCGATCGCTGCCGCTGACCCTGGCCAGATGGATCGCCCCTTGGGCTGCCCCCTGGACCGCTGTCAGGACTGCCGCCGTGGGATCAGCTTGGGAAGTGGGTGAATGCTCCATCATCTGCTTACCGCCGATAGGCTAACCACTGTAGCAGCGGGATAGTCAGGATCAGCAGCAGTGGGATCATTACCAGAACCAGGTTCATATCCGGACGGGCAATCAACACCAGCAACAGCCAGACGATCGGTAGCATCAGAATCGTCAACGCTAGGGGTAAATAGCTGTCCTGCAAGCCGGAATGTGCCCGATGCCATTGGTGGCCCGTCCAACGCCAGGCCTGCTTATAGGGATAGTGGGTCGAGAGTTGCTCGATGACATAGCCATTTTCCTGCACCACAAAAATTTGCTGACAGCGATCGCAGCCGAGAGCTTCCGTGAGGGCGATCGGGATCAGGCGTCCCCGTCGCCGACAAGGGCAGGGATAATCCGTATTCAGATCGACTTTTTGTGACTTTTGCACGGGGACAGATTCAGCTAACCAAAGGTTAGGGGAAGCGAGGGTCGTTAGCCTTAGGATTCGGGCCAGGAGCCGGAAATCCCGGTCAACCAGAGGCGCACAGTAGGGCGGGATTCACCACGGGCGGGATTCACCACGGGCGGGATTCACCAACCAGATTCCCCGACGAGGCAACCGAGTCTCCCCTACCCTGTCTCTCCTATCTATTATTAGATACTATTCAGATCGATGCTATTAGAAGCAAATGATTCGGCAGCAAATCACTAAACTAAACACTTAAGGTAAATAACTGTAAACGACAATGATAAGTATTTTTGCTTGGGTGACTACACCCATATTCCCGATCGCCCCAGTGGCTCCTGCGGCCCCTGTGGCCCTCACCCATGCCCCACTGCCCGGTAGCGGCTGCAAACCAGCGCTATCGCACTATTTCTGCGGCCATATCATCCGGCTGCCAGGTCGTGAGTAATGGCAAACCCTTGCGTTCCCAATTCTAATGTTGACCCCGATCGCCCCCATGCCTGATCCTGTGACCACTCGCCCGATCGTTCTCACCAACGCCCAACTGCCAGGTCTGTCAGGCTTCCATACGACGGTTCTGCAACAGGGTGTCATTGTCCAGCAATGGCCGGGACCCGTTATCCCCAACCCAGATTTAGGCGATGCCCTCGTGATCGATCTTCAGGGGGATTGGCTCTCCCTCGGTGGGGTCGATCTCCAGATCAATGGTGCCCTCGGGCTGGCGTTTCCTGATTTAACTGTGCAGGATAGTGAGCGGTTAACTGAAATCGGTCGATTGCTCTGGTCGCAAGGTGTGGATGGCTTTTTGCCGACGATCGTCACCACCCGTGTTGACAAGATTCATGGGGCGTTAGCCGCGATCGCCGCTTGGATGGTAAAAGCGCCCGTCCCGGAGACAGCCCAAATTTTAGGCGTTCATCTAGAAGGACCCTTCCTCAATCCTGATAGGCGGGGTGCCCACCCGGCGGCATATCTGCAACCGCTGACGCTGGAGACGGTGAAAACCGTGCTGGGGGACTATGCCGCGATCGTCAAAGTCATCACCCTCGCACCGGAGTTGGACCCGACAGGGACCGTGATTCCCTATCTGCGATCGCAGGGGATCACCGTCAGCCTCGGCCACTCCCAGGCCACCGCTGCCCAAGCCCGTACCGCCTTTACCCAGGGGGCCAGCATGGTTACCCACGCCTTCAATGCTATGCCGGGGTTACACCACCGCGAACCGGGCCTTCTGGGCGCAGCCCTAACCACACCGGGGGTGGCCTGTGGTGTGATTGCCGATGGTCAGCATGTGTGTTCAACGATGCTCGACCTGTTACTCCGCATGACCGCAGCCTCATACCCGGAGCGGGACACCCTCTTCCTGGTGAGTGATGCCCTGGCTCCCCTGGGGTTACCCGATGGCACCTATCCCTGGGATCAGCGTCAGATCCGGGTGGAGCAAGGAACCGCCCGCCTCCCCTGCCATACCCTGGCGGGCACAACGCTACCACTATTGGCGGGGGTAGAAAACTTGGTGGCGGGGGGGTTATGTGATCCGGCGCGGGCGATCGCCCTGGCTACCCAATCTCCCCGGTCGGCGATCGGTCTCGCCACTTGGCGCTTAGGACAGCCAGCCTCGCTCCTCCGCTGGCACCAAGACCCCCACGGCCAACTCCACTGGCAGCGATTGGCCCCTATGGCTTCATCCTCCCCAGCAAACCCTAGTGCAGCGCATAATTAAATTAATGCAACGTTTGTAGTTCAGGCTTTAGCCTGCAACGCCTCAAGTCGTTACTACCAACGTTGCAAAACTTTATGTTTCCTGTATTAGTCCTGGGGGCTTACGGATAAGTCCCGGTCACCCTGAGCCTGTCGCCGGGTGAGCCTATCGCCGGATCTTAGCGCCTATCGGCAACCCTACCGTCTACGGCTGACAGAGTAACCGCCCTAATGTTGGGGGCGCGATCGCCGGGGAAATAAAATTTTTCGGGAATCTGGCGAAACACCGCCCATTTTGGGTGGGATGGTGTACTCTATGGCACAAGAAAACCCGCCGTCCGGCGGGTGTTGATGTGAGAAGAGGGCGGTTGAACGCTGCATACGTTTGACCGCCATTTTTATCTTCGCTCAGATTTTCCGTCTGGTCATGCCCTTAGTAGCATTTCTCTATAGTGACGATCGCGACGCCTAAGCTGGATCGGCAGGTTGATCCGGGTCAATGCCTTGCGCCACATGGGATTCAGGCGGCGGCACCAAGGTTAGCGGTGGGGGGGGCGTTGCTGCTGTCGATGCAAAGTTTTTTGACGTTTCCACCTGGCTGCTGGCTGTTGGGGGGGGATTACTGGTGGCGTCGGACTCAGGTGCGGCATAACGGGAGCGCGATCGATCCTGCAATAGCCGACTGACCTGTTCGATCAACCCACCCAATTTACCCTCATCCAGCAGGGTATCCACAAACTGAAGGCCGCTGGTGGACAGCAGCAGTTGACTGATATCGGGGCTAGTCCCTCCCCCATTATTTCCCCCAAAGCTATAGACGCGGGCATCCCCCAAGACCCCCGGTTGGGGAGCCAGGGAATGCAGGATTTCGGGTAATTTATCGATGAAGGCGGGGCCAAGGGTGTTGATCAGGTCCGCCGTCAAGTTGCCCGTGCTAATGTGATTGCGGGCGGCAATCCCAGCGGCAATGCCCTCCGCTTCCGCCACCGCCCGATCGCGATTCGCTAGGGCCAGGGTGCGGATCGAGGCGGCCTCCAGTTCGGCAGCCTGACGGGCAATTTCCGCCTGCCGCCGCCGCCGGAAGACATCAATTTCCACCACGTTTTGCTCAGAGATGCGCTGCTTCTGGGCCTCCTGTTCAGCGGCAAGGACGGCCAACCGCTGTTGCCGTTCGGCAATTTCGATCTCGGTAGCGGTTTGGACCCCGGCTTCGGCTTTGGCCCGTTCGGCTTCGGCGGCTAGGCGCTGTTGTTCCTTTTCGGCGATCGCGATCGCCGCTTCCTGTTGGGCAAGGCGGGAGAGGCGTTCGGCTTCCGCCACCTGCACCTGGGATTCCAACCGGGCCGACTCCACCGTTTGTTGCCGTTGAATATTGGCAACCTCCGCCTCCTGTTGCTGCAAGGCTTGGGCGACCTTTAACTGCTTCTGCCGTTCCTCTAGGGCGATGTCGGCCTCAATCTGACTCTGTTGGACAGCCAACTGCTGCCGGATTTTTTCCTCCTCCACAGATTGCGTTTGTAGGATTTTATTCCGCTCAGTCTTGGCCGCTTCCTTATCCTTAGCCTCCTGGATTTCCCGTTCCCGCTGTGCCCGTAGAGCTTCAATTTCCAACTGTTGCGCCAGTTTGGCACTCTCGGTTTCCTGGACAATGCGCAGGGATTGCTTCTCTGCATCCAATTCCCGTTGTTCGATCGTCACCTGGGTAGTGAGTTCCACCTCGCGTTTTTGCTGGATGGATTTCTGAATTGTCTCCGTCCGCAGGCGCACACCTTGGGCATCGAAGAAATTATTCGTGTCGTAGGTGTCGCTCTCTTCAATTTCGGAAATGGCAATATTATTCAGCGTCAGCCCCACCCGTTTGAGATCCTGTTGAATCAGGTTCAAGACTTCATCGGCAAAGCCCAACTTATCGGAATCGATTTCCGCCAAGCTCTTACGTTTTGCCGCCGCTCGGATGGCATCGTCCGCCCGTTTTTCCAGGGCATCTTTGATATTTTCCGCCGTAATCCGTCCCTGTTGTGAGAGACGCGCCGCCACGGTCAGTACATCCTGCTCGTTGGGACTAACGCACACATAGAACGTTACCCGCATATTGGCCCGCAGGTAATCCTGGGTGCGCACCGCCAGTTTGCCCGTCCGTTCCACATCGATCGAAATTTCCCGTAACGGTACCCGCGTCAACTCATGGAATCCCGGCAGGACCACACACCCCCCGTTCAGAAACACCGATTTTTTGCGATTACTGCCAATCCCAATGCGTACAAACGCCTCGTTGGTCGGCGTGATCACATACACCCGCGTGTAGGCCCACACCCCAACCAAAATCAGGAAAATAACGATCGCAAACACACCGGCAAAGAACGGTACTTCCCCGATTTTGAACCCACCCATCCCTGGGAATTGGGCCAAAACGAATGAAGGCGGCGGGTCCAATTTTGAATTTTGAATTTTGAATTTTGAATTTTGCGAAGTCAGCGGTGCCGTTGCCGGCCCGATGGCGATGTCCGTCGAGCGGGCGATCGCGGGTGGTTGGATCGCTGCGGCTGGGCCTGCTGACGATAGGATGGGCAGCCCCACGGGCAGTTGCAGGGCGGCGGCGGTTAACAGGGAGCGGGAAAGGGTGAGCCAATAACGCATAAAAAATACCTAACGCAATCGTTTTCTGGAATTCGGACGAGTAGGTCCCTCGGCAAACCACTGCTGTTCATCAAGACTGTCTTTGGCAATGACAACATAACCCTGGTCATCCTGGTAATCAATCACCCAAATGGGGGTACCCCGGCGGGGAACAACGGTTGCCCACTCTGGCAACACCGCATTGACGGTGACTAAATTATGGGCCGCATCAATCACATCCACTTGGCCAATCTTGCCCGATCGCAGGGGGGGGACTGCCGCCGAACTGACGGTGCCGCCACAGCCAATCAGCCGTTCACTGCTGGCATCTTCACCAAAGGCGGCAAACAAGAGGCCGAGGGGACGGGCCAGCCAACGACCGATCGTGAGGCTCAGGGCCAAGGAGCCAAAGAAAATCAGGCCGCCCCAGCCCAAGATTCGGGTGGGAATGGCCCCCAAGCGGTGCCCGAAGCTCACGTTCAAAATCCAGCCAATGAGGCCCCAGAAGCAAAGATCGATCGCCAAGAGGAGAACCAGGGGCACCTTGCCAACCCCTAACCAACCGAGCACTTGGAGCAGGCCGATTCCCCCCTCCACCTCAGTATCTGTATCGGCGTCCAGATCCCATAATGACTCAGGAGCACCTGCCTCGATCATCATGTCGAGATCGGTATCGAGATCGACCTCCATTTCGGCCTCCGTCTCGCCCACGCCCGCGAGGATGACCATTAGCAGCAGCCCAATCCCAAGACCGAGGAAAATCCAGTAGGGCAGGTTGGCTGGATGAAAAAGCATAATCGTGACGACTGAGTCGGTGTCCTAGTCTTAGTTCACCCTAACGGTAACCTCCGTGGGACAGCAAAATTGAAAAATTTCGCAATCTTCCGGATAGGGGGCGGGTATTCCTTGGAAATGGGGTCAGCAATAGCCCCATGCCTTAGGGGTTACCGAGGCGCAATGGTGCTCGCTTACCCGGTTGGCTAACGGTCCGATCAAGGCATCCTCCCCCAAGGGGCCTCCCAGCACTTCTAACCTAACCCAGGGATCTAGCTAAGATGGGAAAAGTATCCCGCTGTACCTCAGACAAGACTTCGTTAACGATTCCTAGGGGAACGCTCACACCCCATGCTGATCAAGTTATAGACTACTGAGATGCGTTATGAAGACCTTATGCTATGGTGCGATCGTCCGGAGCAAAGATCAGGTACGTCATGGGATTGAGCGTCAGTTAGGGCTGATTTCGGCGTTGGGTGTATTACGGTGCCCTGCGGATGCGGGCGGCACAGTCAGCCAGATGGATACGCAGTCGCGCTAGGTCTTGATTGTGTGGGATAAAACGGCTGTGATTTTCAATTTGTTATGTCGCTTACAATGGCAATCTCCTGAGGCTCCCTTGCAACACCCAACTGCTAGCCCCCAGCCTGCTTACCCCACGCAACCGGGACGACTGCACCGGCAATCGCTGAGTTTGCGGACAAAACTGCTCATTGTCTTTAGCATCCTGTTCAGTCTGGTGTTTGCGGGCGCGTTTTACTGGTTTTATACCTTCACGACGGAGAAAACGCTCACCAGGCTACGGGCGGATATGCGAGCCACACTGAAGGGAGCCGCCCACGGGGTTGATGTTGAGGAATTGTGGGCACTGTACCAGACTGGCGAGCGCAATGCGGTCGGCGCTTCCGATGACGATCGCTATCAACGCCAGTTGCGTTGGCTGGAAGTTGTCCACCAGATCGAACCCCGCGTTTGGTTGTATTCCTATGTGGTCGGTCCTGCCGATCAGAATCGCCGCATTGGCCCTGCGGCTGTTCCCCCCGATGCCTTGGAGATTGTGTACCTGGTTGATCTCTGGCTGATTCGTGATCCCCAGAAGGCTGCTGACTTTCTGGAATCGGCCCCCGCCGACCTAGACTTGGACTTGCTCCGGGAGCGGCAACTGATCGAAGTATCTAGTATTTATAGTGACAAATGGGGCAGTTGGCTATCGTCGTCGGTGATTTTGGACGATACGGGCGATCAATTGTTGATGTTAGGGCTGGATATTGAGGCCGATTATGTCCTGCAAATCCAACACGCTATCCGGCAACGGGTGGGGCTAGCCTTTATCCTGACCTATAGTATTTTCTTCACCTTAATTTATTTACTATCGGGGGTCCTGACCCATCGCTTGCGGGATCTCACCAACGCGGCGGAGGCTATTCGGCTCGGTAATTATCAGATTGCCCCCCTGATCTTTGCCGATCATGATGCGTTCCCCGATGAAATGCATACCCTTGCCGAGGCGTTCAATAGCATGGTCGCGGGTATCCGGTCCCGTGAGGCGCTGATTCGTCAGGGCAAGCAAGCCGAGTATGAAATGCGCTTAGCCCTGCAAAAGGAGCGGGAATTGAATGAACTTAAATCCCGTTTTGTCTCAATGGTTTCCCACGAGTTACGCACGCCAATGACGGTGATTCGGACCTCGCTGGAACTGTTGCAGCGCTACGGGCACCTCGCCCCAGCCGCGAAACGGGAGGAGTATTTTGGGCTGGCCCAATCGGCAGTGGTAGCGATGAACCAATTGATCGAAGATGTGCTGACGATCGGGAAGGCTGAGGCGGGGAAGTTGGAACTGAATCCGGTGGAGTTGGATTTGGTCAAGTTCTGTCGGGGAATTGTGCAGGAATTGCAAATGGGTGCCCAGCAGGCAATTCGATTACAAACCCCGGCGACACCCCTCATGGTGTATTTAGATCCCCAATTGCTGCGATCGATCCTAACCAACTTGCTGTCCAATGCGATTAAATATTCGCCGAACGCAACGCCGATCGTAGTGCGCCTCCGGGGGGATGATACCCACGTCAGCCTGGAGATCCAGGATCAGGGGATTGGCATTCCCAGGGATGATCAAACCCGCCTTTTCCAACTGTTCCATCGGGCCAGTAATACCACCAACATTCGGGGTACAGGGTTAGGGTTGGCGGTGGTCAAGCAGTGTGTGGTCCAGCACGAGGGCCAGGTGAGTTTCCATAGCCAGGAAGGCCAGGGCACGACTTTCACCGTGCGCTTACCGCGCTATGTTCAATCCACGCTAACCGCGACCAGTGTGCCGGAAACGGGCCGCGAGCGTGAGTAAGGCGATCGCACGCAAGTTAGCTAAAACAGGAAATAACGCTGAGCCATTGGCAGGACTGTCGCGGGTTCGCAGGTGAGTAACGCCCCATCGGCCCGCACTTCGTAGGTTTCGGGATTGACTTCCATCCGGGGCAGGGCATCATTCAGTTTCATCGCCCACTTGCTCAATTGGCGAATATTGCCCACGGCGATCGCCGGCTTTTGTAACTTCAGGTGTTGGGCAACGTCCTTGTCGATCGCCGCCTGGGACATAAAGGTGAGCGATGTAGCCGCGATCGCGCCGCCAAAACTGCCAAACATGGGGCGGGTATGGACGGGCTGGGGCGTCGGAATACTGGCATTGGCATCCCCCATCTGGGACCAGGCAATCAGGCCGCCCTTGAGGATAATTTCCGGTTTCACCCCAAAAAAGGCCGGACGCCAGAGACACAGGTCCGCCAGTTTCCCCTCTTCAAGCGAACCCACATGCTGGGCGATGCCGTGGGTGATCGCCGGGTTGATCGTGTACTTGGCCACATACCGCTTGGCGCGGAAGTTATCGTTGCGATCGGAATCCTCTGGCAGCGGTCCCCGTTGTACTTTCATCTTGTGGGCGGTTTGCCAGGTGCGGAGGATCACCTCCCCCACGCGCCCCATTGCCTGGGAGTCGGAGGAAATCATACTGAAGGCCCCCAGGTCGTGCAAGATGTCCTCAGCGGCGATCGTTTCCCGGCGAATGCGCGATTCGGCAAAGGCCACATCTTCCGGGATGCTGCGGTCTAGGTGGTGACAAACCATCAGCATATCCAGATGTTCTTCCAGGGTATTAGCCGTATAGGGCCGCGTCGGGTTGGTCGAAGAGGGCAACACATTTAGTTCACCGCAGACCTTAATAATATCGGGGGCGTGGCCCCCGCCAGCGCCTTCGGTGTGGTAGGTGTGAATGACGCGATTCTTAAAAGCGGCGATCGTATCTTCCACAAATCCCGACTCGTTCAACGTATCGGTATGAATCGCCACCTGAACATCGTAGCGATCGGCCACACTTAGACAGGTATCGATCGCCGCTGGCGTTGTCCCCCAATCCTCATGGAGCTTGAGACCGATCGCCCCAGCTTCCACCTGCTCATTGAGCGCTTCCGGTAAACTGCTATTCCCCTTGCCCAAAAAACCCAAATTCACTGGAAACGCATCGGCAGCCTGGAGCATCCGGTAGAGATTCCAAGGCCCAGGGGTACAGGTGGTCGCATTAGTTCCGGTCGCGGGTCCCGTGCCGCCGCCGATCATGGTGGTGATGCCAGAGGCGATCGCGGTTTCAATTTGTTGGGGGCAAATAAAGTGAATGTGGGCATCAATCCCGCCAGCCGTCAGGATCATCCCTTCCCCGGCGAGGGCTTCGGTTCCTGGCCCAATGATGATGTCAACATTGTCTTGAATGTAGGGATTCCCCGCTTTCCCAATCTTGGCGATGCGGCCATCTTTGATGCCAATATCCGCCTTGACAATGCCCCACCAATCCAGAATCAAGGCATTGGTAATCACCAGATCAACGGCCCCTGCCGCATTCGGAATCGGGGACTGGCCCATGCCATCCCGGATGACCTTACCGCCGCCGAATTTCACCTCATCGCCGTAGGTGGTGAAATCCCGTTCTACTTCAATGATCAAGTCCGTATCCGCAAGGCGCACGCGATCGCCCACGGTGGGGCCATAGGTTTCGGCGTAGGCACGGCGATCCATGCGATAGCTCATGACTGGACTCTCCCGATGATGGATTGGCTGCTGTCAGTGTACTGGATCTTGCCAGTCCGTTCTGCCCCCTGTAGTAGCCTGTGACCGAATTGAGGCAATCGTGATTCAGCCCACCCCGGAACCCGCCTGAGTTTGCCTGCGCGTCTGCCAAATGCTAGCCAGCGACTACCGGGACATCCAACGCTTCCGGTTTGACGTGCAAATGGGCAATGTCTTTCTCTGGGCAGGCGACGAGTTACACGTGATTGCGCCACCTGACGGTATCTGGAGGTTTGTCCATGCAACCTGACCTTGAGAAGATGAGTGTGGCTGATTTGCGCACTTATGTCCTTAGCCATCGCCATGATCTCGATGGCAACACGGGAACGATCGTGCTGCTAATTAGCGGATATTTTAAAAGGGGGATCGCGGTCAAAACCGCAACCACGAACCTCGATATTTGGCTGTCCTAAGGGTTGCTTGGCGTTTGTAGTGGCGACTTTAGTCGCCAAAACGACTGGTTTCTGGACTTTTCAAACACCCTCTTAGACAGCGGATTTAGAAAATAAATCTTAAGGCTACATCCCAACTCTGGGGAGAATCTTCACCAGCAACGCTGCTAACACGGATAATCTCGATACATTGAATAAACTCACGCAGGTAAAACCGTCGTTCCACCTCCGATAGGTCAAACCAAAATTCAGGTAACGAAACCGTCTGGGCGATCGTCGTTAAATTCGGGGGAGGTAACTGGGCCTGTTGGGTTTGTAAAGCAGCCAATTCATTGCGTAATTTATAGGCACGAAGCGCAGCGGTTTCTTCATCTAAAATCCCCTGGGTCACTAGATCCGGGAGTTGGGTTAAAATCGCTTGTTTTTGGGTTTGGGCAGTGGCTAATTGTTGCCGTACCTGATCCAGACCAGGATTACTCAGCCCTGCCACCGCCAACGGTAATTCCCGACAGACCGCCGCGATCGTTTTTTCGAGGACGGCTTCATAGCGTAGGCCGGGACAAGCGGTTTGCCGAGGACAGGCCGCCGGTCGCAGGTAGAGGTATTGCTGTTGCTGCCGGGGGGTGGTGACTTGGACCGTTCGCAAGGGACACTCGCACTCCCCACAGACCACCAGACCCGCCAGCGATCGCGGGGCACTGGCTGTGCGGGGAGATAAGCGACGATTCCGACGCAACAGGCGATCGACTTGAGCCGCCTCTTCCCGTGAAAGCAGGGCGGGATGGGTATCAGGGATCACCTCCCCTTGGCGATAGGCCAGATCGCCCCGGTAGACCGGATGGGTTAGCCAGCGTCGTCCAGTGGCCACGGCAATACGTTTGCCATACTTTTGCTGAAGATAGCGCACGGCCCGTCGCAGGGACCCGTACAGTAAAAACTGCTCAAAAAAATCCTTCACGACTGGGGCTGCCGCCCGATCGACCAAATAGCGATCCTTCCCCCGCCGATAGCCATAGGGGGCCTTGCCCGGTGGCGGGATAGCCTGGAGGCGGTTGCGGGCGTGACCGCGCTGGAGCGCCTGTTGCCGGTGGTGCTGCGGGGGAGGCAACGATCGCAACACATCCGCAAGACTCAGGGGGGTGGCCGTGGGTACCCCATCCGGCGGGGTGGCGGCTAGGGCGCAGAGATGGACACCTAACTGGTGGAGTTGCCAGCAACATTCGCTGATCGCTGTCACCGTATCGCCCAGATCGTCTAAGCGCCGGATCAGTAGATAGGTTACAGAATCCGTTTGACAATCCTGGAATAATTGGGCCAATTGGGTGCGATCGCCCCGATCCCAATAGACGCGATCGACGGCTTGTTGCCAGTCGATTGGCCCAACTTCTGGCTCCAGAAGGGGATCTTGGTAGAGATAGGCAATCACTTGCCGGGGACGATCAGAAGCGTTCACCATGCCAAATAGTCATCAACAATCAAGCATCTGCCGCATTCACGGTAGCGCAGATTGGTTGCTGGGTGCAGGATCGTAGTGCTGAACGGCGGTGGAGAAAGTCCAAATAAACATGATTTAATGGGTTGGCCTCTATCGCATTGTGGAGACATCCTCCTGTCAGGCGCAGCCCTGCCCGCGCTAATTGAGCGCGTGATGGCTTGAGTACACTTGGCAAGAACAGGTTTGATTATGCTGGATGTTCTCATTGTTGAAGATGAAGCAGTCGTTGCCTGGAGTATTCAGGAAGCCCTGGAAAAGCAAGGGTACCAGGTGATCGGGATTGTTGCCTCTGGCGAGGCAGCAGTTGAACAGGCAATTGCAGCTCAACCGGGCATCATTGTCATGGATATTCGCATCCCAGGACCGATCGACGGTATTGACGCTGCCCGTGAAATTCAGCACCAGTTGGATGTTCCCATCGTCTTTCTCACGGCCCATACCGATGAGGCGACGGTAGAGCGGGCGATGGCCGTTAGTCCCTTTGGTTATCTGGTCAAACCGTTCTTCCCAGAACAACTGAACACAGCCGTTGATCTCGCGCTGATGCGATATCGCAGCTTTAAGCAGCTAGAGGAAGAGATGCAGGCGCTTGAACGTCAGTTGAGTTAACGAACGATACTGAATTAACGCACGATATAGACGGAGTGGATAGTGATCACACACTTTCTGCCAACAGTAGCAGCGACGCGAGGACTGGGTGAACACTTGGGGCGATCGCTCCCGGCGGGGAGTGTGTTGTTTTTGCAAGGGGATTTGGGCAGTGGCAAAACCACCCTGATCCAGGGATTAGGGGCTGGCTTGGGGATTACCGACACGATCGACAGTCCCACGTTTACACTCATTAACGAATACCTGGGGGGACGGTTGCCCCTGTATCATTTTGATCTCTACCGTTTGGACCCTGCGGACGCGGTGACATTAACGCCTGAACTATACTGGGAGGGCCTTGAAACGGAACCGGGCATTGTGGCGATCGAATGGTCGGAACGCTTGCCCTACCACCCTGATAGCTATTTACAAATTCATTTACAGGCGGCTGACAACCCAGCAGATGGCAACCCAGGTCGCACCGCGATCCTGACGCCCATCGGTGATTTTGATATCCGTCAGATTCCGCTTCCAATCAGTGATTCACCGTCCTTAACTGAGGAGTAGATTGGGACCCATGAGTTTTCACCCCCTAAGCCAGTCCTCCATCTCCCCATCCCAGACTACAACCATCCCCCCCTTCGCAATACGGACGAGACCGTCTCCTTCCCCGTTTCAGGATAGGCAATCCCACGGGCGTCGCCGCGATCGTGACACCCCCCAAACCCCCCCAACAATCCGGCCAGTCTTGCCAGGAATGGCCCAAGCGTTGCAGGCAGAACTACCATCCCTTCCCGATCGACCCGCCGCACCACCGATATCCGGTGGTCAGCGATTGCCCACCACCGTCCAGCAGCAGATGGAATCTGCCTTTGGCAGGGATTTCACCTCGGTACGCATCCACGAAGGTGAGGAGGCCAGTACACTGGGTGCCCTAGCCTATACACAGGGAACGCATCTCTATTTTGCGCCGGGTCAGTATCGGCCCGATCGCCCGTCTGGCTTGCAATTATTGGGCCATGAATTAACCCATGTGGTCCAGCAGGCCCAAGGACGGGTTAAGCCTTCCTCGCAGAGTAGCGGCATCCCGATTAATGCCGAGCCACATTTAGAACACGAGGCTGATGTCATCGGCGATCGGGTTGCACGGGGCCAGTCTCTCCCGCCTGAATTCGGTCATTTTCTCCCTAGTATTCCGATTCAGAGTGCCACCAGCCTGCCGGCACAACGCAATGGTGCCACCTTTACCTATCAAGGTAAAACCTATGACTTACAGGCCGATCAAAAGGATCTCATCAAGCAGGCATCGCATGGATTGCTTAAAGCCCTGAAGGCTGAAATGGGCCATGAAAAGGCAGGCTTGCGGAAGTCAGCACTGCGCTATGTGGCAGGACAAGTGAATAATAAACTCCGAGCGAACCGACCGCGCCGATCGACCCAAACTGGCCCAGGGTTTCACTTCGATCCCCCACCTTCGGGGACGATTCCATTTGTATCTAATGAAACTTTTCGCTTGGGAAAATCAGGTGCCAGTGCCCTATCGCTCACCCGTGCCCATGCACTAAACCTGCTGGATGCCCAGGTGATGGCTTCTCCAATGAGCTTATCTGATGCGGAGAATCAATTCTTTCTAGATCAATTATCAAAACGCCAGAAACAGGGTGGAAATAGTTATGTTCAGTCCATTCTAGATAAACAAGGACGAACCACACAAACCTTTGGTTTTGTTGATCCAGTAACCGATCGCTCAGGCCGAGATACGACACCAGCGACACCAGCCATGAAAATTGGCGATGAGCAAGGGCATGGTTTTCCTCAATCACTCGTAGTTGATCCTTCATCAGCGGATCAAAGTAAACATATGTATGCAGAAACTAAACTCGCGAATCAGGGGACAACACGAGAAGTGGAGGAATTAGCCAAGCGACTGGCCCAAGAGGACCCGGATCGGGAGGTTGTTAAGCATCGCATTGGTATTTTGGGAACCCAGGATGAGCGCCCGATCGGTTTTCAAGAACGGGTGTTACGTCGAACAAATAGTGGTAATCATTTTGAATTGATTGCGACTTTGCTTCAAAATAACCCTGTGATTGACCCCAGTACCCAGGATGTTCTGGAAACAGTTGATGAGACAACCCTACGCAAAGCCCTGGAAGAACAATTGAAAAATCATTAAGACACCTCAAGACAAGTTACAGCCGTTCCCTCTCTAATGAAGTACTGTCAAGCCTTATAAACAAGGGGCTTAAGCCCCTTGTCTGCTTAAGCCCCTTATCTGCTTAAGCCCCTTGTCTGCTTAAGCCCCTTG
>JBBILC010000092.1:0-22570 GCA_037445115.1 Coleofasciculaceae cyanobacterium bin_20 | reverse complement strand
ACGATTAGAGGCTATTTTTTAACACATTTCCTATCATTCAACACTTCTGGGTTGTGGGTTTTCCCCTCAAATTTGAAATTACCGAAAGTATGGTGATGGGGGATATTGAGACGGCGATCGATCGCATGTTGCGGTTGAAAGCCCTGGGTTGCCAGTTAGGACTAGATGATTTTGGTACCGGTTATTCCTCCCTCAGTTACCTACGTCGCTTCCCAGTAGATACCCTCAAGATTGATAAATCCTTTGTCCAAAAAATGGGACAAAGCCCTGAAGATGCGGCGATCGTGCGCATGATTATTGACCTGGGGCATACCTTGGGCATGGATGTGGTGGCAGAGGGGGTAGAAACCCAGGTTGATGCCGATCTCCTGCGATCGCTAGGGTGTGACTTTGGGCAAGGCTATTTCTGGGCCAAACCCCTACCCGCTGATCAGGCAACCGACCTATTGCAGGAACAATTTAAAGACTAATCGAAGAGTTGAGCTTTTCATTTTATAATTTTCTTAGACTTGTCCTCAAGTAAGATGATCACCACAAGATTGGATAGTAAAAATACCTAAATTGATATTGAGATCAATTTAATGGATTTCAGGAAAGCCAAATTTTTCCGTAGAAATCCTGATTTCTTTACAAGATTTATTCAAGGGAGAAACTTAATAATGATCAATTGGCAACCGCCCACCGGGAATCCTCGTCATGTCGCCCCGTCCTGCACCCACCACTGGTTAGCCCGATGCGTTGGGGTGGCGACAACCCTGGCACTTTGGAGTAGCAGTGCGCTTCCCGCTTGGTCACAGACCTTGAGTGAAAAAGTTCTGGCAATGGAACAGGGTTTGGAAAAGGAATTTGAGACCTATTTCGGTAAAGATTTGGCGGAGGTCAACCAACCCCCGGAGGCGATCGCCCAAACCCTGGCACAACTAGACCAGGCCACAGGGACCAAATCCGCTGTCCTTTGGGTCATTCCCCGTGGCGATCACCTCCATTTAGTGTTGTTGACGGCCAAGGGAGAGCCGATTGTCCGTGACTTGTATGACGTGCCGGATACGACCCTACGGCGCATGGTGAACCGGTTTCACCTAGAGACCCACAGTTCCCCGATCCAGGGCAGCATGACGGCGGCGCAACAACTTTATCAATGGATCATTGCGCCCTATGCCGACGACTATTTAGCCGCAGAAGGGATTGACACCCTGTTGTTTTGCCTGGGAAATGGGGTACGCAGTTTACCCTTGGCCGCTCTCCACGATGGGGAACAATTTTTAATTGAAAAATATAACGTCACCCGGATTCCGGCCTTTAATTTGATTGATACGGATTATGTTGAACTGAAGGGCGGCACCATTCTGGCAATGGGGGCTGCCGAGTTTCAGGAGCACCCCCCCCTCCCCGCTGTTCCCACGGAACTCACCAATATCCTCTGGGAACTGCGATCAGAACGCCCCCTTCAGGCCCGCTGGCAGGGAGAATCCTTCCTCAATCAGGCGTTTACCTTGCCCCATTTCCGGCAACTGGTCGCCACCCAGCGCCCCACGGTGGTCCACCTCGCTACCCATGCTGCTTTCCAGCCCGGTCAGCCCGACCAATCCTATATCCAGTTTTGGGATAGCCAACTGAGGTTGGACGAAGCCCGTCAAGTGGACTGGAACAATCCGCCCCTCGAGCTGCTAGTGCTGAGTGCCTGTCGCACGGCGATCGGGGATGATCAAGCAGAACTGGGGTTTGCCGGTTTAGCCCTCAATGCCGGGGTTAAATCCGTCCTAGCCAGTCTGTGGAATGTCAACGACAAGGCGACCCTGGTCCTCATGAGCGAGTTCTATCGTCAGTTGGGCACCACCTCCACCAAGGCGGCAGCCCTCCGGCAGGCCCAATTGCGAATGTTGCGGGGGGAAGTCCGGGCCGAGGGCAATCAACTCCTCCTATCACGGGGGGCGGTACCCCTGCCCCAAACCTTGCGGGATGGAACCGTGGGGGATCTGTCAGCACCCTACTACTGGGCCGGGTTCACGCTGATTAGTAGCCCTTGGTAAGTCCGCTCTGGGGCACACAAAAAGGGATCGCGGTTAATAGGAATCGCGGTTAATAGGGATACCTGACGCCAATCATCCCAGTCGCAGGGGCAGGCAAGATACCTGCTCTACTACCCATAGCCGTAGAAGCTTTACCGTCGTAGATAGCCGCCATCCCAGTCGCACAAGATGCTTACCCCACATATAGGGGTAACCGTGGGAACCGTATTGGCGATCACCTGACCTGAGGTTCCCACCTTGGCCACCCAGTTGCCGAAATCTGAACGGATTCGCTAGACTATCTGTAGTCGTAATGAGTACGACTTATTGCAAATCTTAATGTTCTCTACTCCAGAACTACCAGGGGAGTAGCGACATGAGGCATTCGTTACTTAGGGAGTCCTAGCTCATGATTAAGGTGGTTGGTATTGGTGGCAGTCTCCGCCCGAACGCCCATAGCTACCAAGCCTTGCAATTGGCAAGTCAGCGAGTGGCGGCATTGGATGCATCGGTGGAGATTTTGGACTTGCGATCGCTCACGTTACCCTTTTGCGATGGGAGCCAGACGTATCCCGACTACCCCGATGTGGAAACCCTGCGGCAAGCCGTACAAGCAGCCGATGCTTTGATTTTGGCAACCCCGGAATACCACGGGAGTGTGAGTGGGGTGCTGAAAAATGCGTTGGACTTAATGAGTTTTGATCACCTATCCGGTAAAGTTGTGGGTCTGATCAGTGTGTTGGGAGGCCAAGTCAATAGCAATGCGCTCAACGACTTACGGGTGATCATGCGCTGGGTTCATGCCTGGGTAATTCCCGAACAAATTGCGATCGGGCAAGCCTGGAAAGCGTTTGATGAGGATGGCAAGTTGCTAGATGCTGGGTTGCAACAGCGCTTTGATCAGTTTGCGCAAAGTTTGGTTCAGCACACGGAGAAACTTCGCTAGGGCTAAGCTGGGCGATCGAGCGCGCTTAAGAAGGGGGAACACCCGCTTGCAAGGCTTCTAACGTGGCCAAAACCTCCTGGCTATGGCTGGCAGGCCGCACAGCCACGAATTCTGCCCGGAGAATGCCTGCTGGATCGATGATAAAGGTGTGACGGAGGGAACGGTAGCCCAGCCAAGAACCATAGGCTTTACTGACCGTTCCCTGCACATCGGCCAACAGTGGAAACTTCAGGCCCTCGGCATCACAGAAATCGGCATGGGAGGCCACATCATCCGCGCTGACTCCCAGAATTTGAGCATGATGGGCCTGGTAGCGGGGGAGATCCCGTTGAAACCGTTGGGCTTCCAGGGTGCAGCCCGCCGTAAAATCCGCCGGGTAAAAGTAGAGAACCACCCACTGGCCGCGATAGTCCGCCAGGGAAATTTCGCCCTCACCCGTATTCGCGGGCAAGGTGAACAGGGGAGCCGGTTGATCGATGGGGGGCAGGGGATCGCCCAAGGCCAGGGCAGGGGTGATCGTCCCGGTTAACCCTAGCCAGAGAGCTAACCCGCAGGAGAGTAAAAATACAACTAAACGATGCCACGATCGCGCAGTGTATCCGTTCAAGAATCGCACGCTAACTGACCTCACGATTGCAACAAAAATCCTTGCGGCGAAGCAGGCTAATAATGGCCAGATGGCTATTTCCTTAAGCAATAACAGCCGGGACGGCTATCCCACAAGCAGGCTATTTCCTTAAGCAATAACAGCCGGGACGGCTATCCCACAAGCAAGCTAGCAGGGAACAGGTTCAAACAAGGCAGATTCCAAAGCTTGGAGTGCCTGGGTCAAATCATCATTGACGATCTGCACATCAAATTCATCGGCGGCGGTTACCTCTTCCCTAGCCCGTTGCAGCCGTTTCACGATCGCGGCTTCTGGATCTTGGCCCCGGTGGCGAATCCGCTGCTCTAAGGTTTCGAGGGAGGGTGGCAGGATGAAGATGTGGAGTGCATGGGGGAACGATCGCCGCACTTGCCGTGCCCCTTCTAGTTCAATCTCGAGGACGACCCAGTGGCCTTCTTGGATGTGGCGTTCCACGGCTTTCCGGGGGGTGCCGTAATAATTACCGGCAAACTCGGCCCATTCCAGTAGCTCTCCTTGGGCCACCATGCGCTCAAACTCTTCACGGCTCACGAAGTAATAGTGCTGACCGTGGACTTCCCCCGGACGGGGCGATCGCGTGGTTGCCGAAACCGACAGAAACAGTTCCGGATGCAGTTGTCGTAGGGCCGCCAATAGGGTGCCCTTGCCAACCCCACTGGGTCCCGTGAAGACGATTAATTTACCTGCCCCCATACTCCCAAGCTATCCTGTATAGCGCGATACAACCGATATTACTTAAGTTTAATCAACTTCTTCGAGAAACTCAAAGGCCGGCGAGCGGGTACCCTCAGGTGGCAGTTGAGCAGCATGACGGTCAGCCTTGCGTCGGCGCTACCTAACCCTTTACCTCGCCTTTTTCAGTGACATCCTTCGGCATCAGGAACCGATTGGCAACCGTCTCTGGTTGCATGGCCGAGAGAATGATATGGCCGGAGTCGGCAATGAGGACGGCACGGGTGCGGCGTCCGTAGGTAGCATCGACCAATTGGCCACGTTCGCGGGCATCGCTGATGATACGCTTAATGGGAGCCGACTCTGGGCTTACGATTGCCACCACCCGATCAGCCGCAACAATATTGCCAAAGCCGATGTTGATGAGTCGCATGGCCATACGGCTGACTGAGCGGTTAGCTCAGGGATAACGCTGATACGTCCCATAGTATCGATAATTTTCTTAGCCTACAAGACTTTGCCCCTTGCAAGCTGTTGACTTTACCACCTTAGCTGCCGCCTGTCAGGAACTCCACCGGGATTGGGTGCCTGCCCGTTTGGAGACAGTCTATCAGCGCGATCGCTACACGATTTTGCTGGCCCTGCGGACCCTCGATCGGCGCGGCTGGCTGAGCCTGTCCTGGCATCCCCAAGCCGCCCGGCTTTGTTTGGGGCAACCTCCCCCCCGGTTGCCAGATACGTTTACTTTTAGTGAACAACTGCGGCATCAATTATCAGGACTAGCCCTGGTTGATATCGTCACCATCGCCCCCTGGGAGCGGGTGCTTGATCTCCAATTTGCCCGTCGTCCTGGGGATGCGATCGTCTGGCATCTCTACAGCGAGATTATGAATAAATACAGCAATGTCCTGCTGGTGAATGCGGAGAATACGATCGTTACTGCCGCGCACCAGGTCAGCAGCCAGCAATCTCGCATCCGTCCGATCCAAACAGGCCAACCCTATGAACCGCCCCCCGCCCTCATGGGTACGATTCCCCGTCTAGACGAGCCGTTGACCGTTTGGCAGGAACGCCTGAGTTTAGTCCCAAAATCCTTAAAACAAAACCTACTGCAAACCTATCGGGGGCTAAGTTCACCGTTAGCGATCGCGATGATTCAGGCGGCTGGGCTGACGCCTGATTGTGCAACGGCAGGCTTAAAAACAACCGAGTGGGAAGCCCTGTTTACCCAATGGCAATCCTGGTTACGTTGCTTACAAATCGGAGCATTTACCCCCGGTTTCACGAAGACTGGCTATACCGTCCTGGGGTGGCAGATCCAGGAACCCGTGGCCTCCGTCCAGGAACTCCTCGATCGCTACTACACCACCCATCGCGATCGTCAGGAATTTCAGCAACTCCAGCATCGCCTTAACCAAAAACTGAGCAATCTCCAACAAAAACTGGCCCTGAAGATTTCTAGTTATCAATCCCGTTTAGAGGAGTCCGATCGGGCCGAAGACTATCGCCAGCAGGCGGATTTGTTGATGGCTTATCAACACCAGTGGCAACCGGGGATGCAGACGATCACCCTTGCGGACTTTAGGACGGGGCAGCCCGTGGCGATTGGCCTTGATCCGGAAAAGTCGGCGGTTCAGAATGCCCAGAAGTTGTACCGAAAACACCAGAAACTAAAACGGGCACGCACGGCGATCGTCCCGCTGTTAGCGGCTGATCAGATGGAATGGGCCTATCTGGAACAGGTGGCAACGCTTGTGGCCCAAATGACCCAGGCAACCCCGGCAGATCTTCAGGCATTGCAGGAAGTTCGGGATGAATTAATTCAACAGGGCTATCTTGACGATCCCCTGGCCGTCAGTCGGCAGGCCCGTGCTGCTAATAAAGCCGCGAGTAGAAGTGACAGTATGGCTAACCTCGACTGTCATCGTTACCAAACCCCCCAAGGCTTTGATGTGTTCATTGGTCGCAATAATCGCCAAAATGATTCCCTGACTTTCCGTTGGGCGAACGAGTATGATCTCTGGTTCCATACCCAGGAAATTCCCGGCAGTCATGTTCTGCTGCGTCTAAAGCCGGGGGCGGTACCTGACGATCAGGATTTGCAATTCACGGCAGATTTGGCAGCTTACTACAGCCGCGCACGGGAGAGCGATCGGGTGCCGGTCATTTACACCGAGCCGCGCCATGTCTATAAACCGAAGGGGGCTAAACCCGGCATGGTGATTTATAAGCAGGAAACCGTGATCTGGGGCCAGCCTCAACGTGCTAAACACCAGATTCTTGGGGAGAATATCTGAGTTTTCAAGGGGTTGACAGTCTTTGTTCGCTAGCCACTCATTTGCTAGCTACGCATTTGCTAACCACTAAGGCACTAAGTACACCAAGATTCACTAAGACTTGGTGCGAACGGTGTGGTCTTCGTGTCTTGGTGGTTAATCAGGAAGAGACCCGCAGCTTGAGGGTTTCAGGTGGTAAACAAATCAAATTATCATTGTCTACCCGAATCAGTCCCCGTTGCCGGAGTTTACCCATGAGGCGCGTCACGGTCACACGGGTGGAACCGATCGCGCTGCCAATTTGGGCATGGGTGAGGGGCCACGGCAGACAGTAACCGTACTCATGGGCTTCACCGTATTCTTCAATCAACAGGGTCAGTAACCCCAAGAGGCGATCGGCTGTTCGACGTTGCCCTAGGGCGCTCAGCCACAGCAATTTGCGCTGATGCTGATAGCGGAATGCTTCCATGACTTCCCGGCGGAAGTGGGGCCAATTGTCCATTTCGTGCCAGTACATCCAGAGAATACTGGTCTGATCGACATGGGCGTAACTTTGGAGGGTAAAGGGCGACTGGACGAGGATCTCAAAGGGTTCACCTGCCCCCACAAAGCCCAGAAAGGCGTCTTCTAACTCCGATTGTTGGGCTAGGGAGGTGGGTTTGCGTGTTTTAAGTTGGGTATTGCCCACTAACCGCACCGTCCCCCGTTCGACCAGATAGAGGAGACCAGGGCGGGCCGGAATCCGTTCGTCTTTACTAAACACACGGCAACGATAGTGACCTTGTGCCCAATCAATGAGGCGCTGCCAGGTTAGGAAGGGCCGCGCTACGGTTGGGGTTAGCGTTTCTGGGGAGAAGGAAGTATCTTTCATGGCTTGTAATGTCGTCATGGCTGGGCAGATTCAGGTGTGTTAACGGTTTTTGTGAAAGGGGTGGTTGGGTAAGGGTGGATACATTAACGATGCAACAGTTGCAGTGCAAAAGCAAAAATGCCTGTCCGCTTATTTGTCACCGGGCACTCACCTCCTAGCTTTTGACAAATGGGGTGTGATACCCCCCTGTTCCTTCCCCCGATGGCAACGCATGGCCCATAACGTTAGGAACGTGTAATTTTTCCAACTCTCTCCTAGGATAGAGAAACTAATGTATTAATTGCCTCATCCCCAAGAGAGATGTCGGGCGGCAATCTTCGCCACAGGCGTGGAATCTAGCCAGTGTGACCTAACCGACTTTGCCTAAGGGGTTCCCCCTAGCGGACGGTGCCCGAATTCGCCGACTTGGGTTAAGCTCTACATAAATTGTGCGCGATTATCTGGCCCTTACTGTGATCGCGATCGCTTTCCCCACTATGCCCGTAGCTGCCAATGGCGATGAATGCCCTAGCCCCAACCTCCCCGATCGCAGCCACGCCCATGCCTGCGGCGACGATGAGCACCACTGCGAATGCCGCTGCTAAACATTTGCGCTTCCGATGGGGGCCGAATTCCCAGGTATTTGCCTGCGATGATTTTGTGAGTGAGTTTGAAGGCACCACGAATACGGAACCCTCCCACGATCTGGTCCACCTCATTGTCGCGGCCTGTGAACACCTACCCTGGAAACCCGAAGGCCCACGGGAGTTGGTCTGTATGGCGGAATATAACGCAGTTTTGCTGGAAAATCTGTTTGATAAAACCTGCAATGCTGTGGTCTTTGGGACGACCACTGATCCCAATACCTTGGCAGCCACGATCGCCCACATGGACTGGTTTGTAAACCAGCACTATGCTCCCTTTCCGATTCCGGCGGCAGCGGCCCTCCAGCGCTTCTTGCGTTTTGTTGATCCCTTTGTGGTCTCACGCCTATTTCCCTATTACCTGGTCGTCAAACGCTACGAACGAACCCATCCCGACTACCGGCAGGCGGAATATCAATTGCAATTTACGTCCCAAGATCAGCCGATGGTGGATGAGAGCGGCTGGCTAGCCCAGTGGTCCATCTATCGCCAATTGAAGGCGGCCCAAAGTGCGATGGGGATGGTGAGTTCGGCCCAGGAGTTGCGTGTGGAGCAGGTCCTCAAACAACTTGACCAGCTTCAGCCCGTTGCCGCCCCCCCAACCTCTGGCGATCGCGAGGTTGCCCCCGATGTCATCCAACGCCTGACGGCGATCGAGGCCCAATTGGCCCAAATTGAACCCCTGAAGCAGCGGCTAGTTGAACTCGAAAATCAGTTAACCTCAACCTCGGCACGGGAAGGCTAACCCTTGCACGCTGGCGATCGTACAGTCAACATCAAACAGTAAACATACAGTAAACATACAGTTTCACAACGTTGCTAGGAGCGACTTGAGTCGCTGCTGTAGGTTGGCGTTGAGCCTGCGAGACCCAACCCATTTACTCAGCTTGTTGACTGACCTTGTTGGGGCGCACTGCGTTTGACCCAACCTACTGAACTTAAGTTGACAGGAGGAGAATGATCGTGGCTAAAAGAGGTCCCAAAAAACTGCGTTTGACCCAACCACCGAAATTCAGTTGACAGCGGACTAGAGCCAGCCCTACAAGCGTTAGATGATTAATTATGCGCCGCACTACAGCACTTCCATACTCGGTGAGGTACAGGCAAGGGGCTTAAGCCCCTTGTTCGTAAGGCTTGACAGTACTTCCTTGGCGAGGAAACGGCTGTAGAGGTCCCAGGCTAAACTTAATCATTCCATGATTAAGCTAATCATTTAGGATGGCGAAATGTCTGTATTGAAGTCGGTGTTTAAATCAGACCCTTTTCTGTGGATTCATTTGTCCGGACTGGCTGCCGTGCCCATCTGGCTAGAGTTGGGCTGGTTGGGGTTGGCAACGGGGGGACCCGTCCTCCCGGTCCCCCTGGAAGTGGGGATTGTCGCGGGTGTGAGTGGTGTCCTCCCGGCGGTGATGCAGTTGCTGCGCCCGTTTTATATCTTTAGCATTCCGGGCCTGGTGGTTCGGGCTGGGCAGTTGGGGGTGTCCCAGCGGCAAATTTTGCGCCAGATGTCCGATCGCCGCAATTACCTTGTCATTCTGGCGGTACCGCTGGTCTGGTCTGGCATCATCTGGCAGTTGTACCGTTTGGCTCCCCTCGTGAGTGGGGCGAGTCCTCTCCCAGCCGGTTGGCATGGGGTCGGGCTGGCGATCGCGATCGGGGCGTTTGCGCTGGCTAACCTGATGACCCAGGTACCCCTGGCGGTTTTGCAGGTGTTGCTAACGCCGGAGGCCGAGTTGGCGGCTTTGGAACCGTACCCAACGGCGCAAATTCCGCAGGACTTTACGGGATTAGGCTGGCCCGTCGATCGCATTCCCTTGGTCCCAACTCCAGTGGCCACGGATGATGGGGTAGAAGGTTAGGTTTGCCCCCCCACGCCGATACCTGAACGGCTTAAGATCGAAGCAGATTGCGTGTAGAACTGCCTTGAACCTCGCCAACCTGTGGATTTATCTGGTCCCACCCATTACGGGTAGCATCATTGGCTACTTCACCAATGACATTGCGATCAAAATGCTCTTCCGGCCCTACCGTGCCCTCTACCTGGGGCAGTGGCAGGTGCCGTTTACGCCCGGTCTGATCCCCAGTAACCAGGAACGCCTTGCGAAGCGGATCTCGGACACGATCATGGGGTCGCTGCTGACGCCGGAGGAATTACAAAAGCTGGCCCGTCGTTTGCTGCAAACGGAGCGGGTACAAGGGGCAATCCATTGGTTATTACTGTCGGCGCTGGAGCAGGTGCGATCGGATACGGAGCAGAAAACAGCCAAAATTCTGGCGGGAATCTTGCACGATCTCCTGGGGGATTCGATGCCCCGGTTGTTGCGGGTATTGGCCCGTCGCGAGGATTTTCTCGAAGCCCAACTCAATCATATTTTTGATCAGGTCTTGCTGGAGTTACAACTGAGCCGGGGGCAAGCCGCCCAACTGGCCGAGTGGATTCTGGAGACTGCCCTGCCGCCGGATGCCATTCGTCAGGTTTTAATTGATTTCCTCACCGATCACAATATCCATGTGATTGATGAAGGCTTTCGGGAAAAGACCAGTGGCACCTACTGGGTGGTTGCCAACCTGTTTGGGGTGCGTAATGCCCTGCTCCGGTTACGGACCTATTGTCTGGATGAAAAGGAGGCCAGCAACGCCCGCATTGCGGAACTCACGGTGGCCCTACGCATCCGCCAACGCCTTCAGGAATGGCTGCAAAATCTATCGCTCCAAAATTTGCCGGTCTCGACGGTGCGCCAACTGCGCCAAACGATGCGGGAAGCGGTTCGCACCTATCTCCAGGAGCAAGGGGCCGATCTGGTACAGGGCTTGGCCCAATCGGTCAATTGGGAACATATTGCCAGCCTGATTCTCAATCGCCTCCGGAACTCGACGGTGGTGAGCAGTTCCCTGGCGGGAGTTAGTACGGAACTGGCGCTGGTTTTGGAGCGCTATCTGGAAAAGGATTTGGAAACGATCGTCGCGCAGGTCATTCCCATCCTTGATATTGATCAGGTGATTGTGGAGCGGGTTAAGGCGACTTCGCCGCGCGACCTGGAACTGGCGATTCAGGGGATTGTGCGCAGTGAGTTGCAGGCGATCGTGAACCTGGGGGGAATTCTCGGTTTTATTGTCGGCTGTATGCAGGTGGTCATTTTGCTGGTCCGTTAAGGAACCTAGCCCAATGGGAATCGTCAATGGGGATAACCTGCACTGTTGTAGAAGAGAGGGAGAATCATGGCGCGATCGCGATCTACTGGCTATGTTCGTCCAACGGCCTGGTTGCTGAGTCTGGGGTTAGTCGCTACCCCCCTGTTGCCTGGAATCGCTGCGCCGGTTTTGGCCCAATCCACGGCTAGTCAGGGCCGTCTTCTGACCCAATTTTCCCAAGCACAGGTGCGTATTCCCGCTGGGACCTATATCCCCACCCGCTTTACGGAAGCTGAGCGAATTGTGGTCACACCGGAGGAAACCGCTCCGGTTAACCTGGTGGTGGCTAGCGACATTCGGTCTTCGATGGGTACGATTTTGATTCCCGCTGGCAGTACGATTCAAGGCGAATTGCGTCCGGTTGGCAATAATGAAGGTACCCAGTTTGTGGCTAATACGATCGTTCTCCGCAACAGTAATCGCGCCCAGGCGATCGTGGCGACTTCCAACGCCGTTAATCGACGCGAAACAATTAGTAAGGGGACCAATACCCGCTCGATTTTGACAGGGGCAGCCGTTGGGGCAGCGGCAGCGGCGGTGATTGCGGGAATTACGGGTGATCGGGTCATCGAAATTGCCGAGGTACTGGGGGGAGCCGGGTTAGGTGCCTTGACGGGCTGGTTGATCCGGGGTCGCCGCACAGCGGAGGTGATTATTGTGGAACCGAACCAGGGCGATCTCGACCTGAGACTGCAAGCTGATTTAGTCTTGTAGGTCTGCTCAATCTGTCATCAGCGGTCAGCCTCAACATCCAATGGGGGACATCCCTTAAGTCTAGCAATGCCCTCCTGCTGTATGAATGCTCTCTATTTACACGCGAATCATAAAAGCGCTTTCCTCCGCCTCTAACGCTTCCAGATCTTGCAGAATAGCAATCAATTCGCCGTCAGCGAAGACACCAATGCCCGCTGGTAAATCACGCTCGTTATCCGGATCAAGCACCTGGAATTGATAATCCAGGGGACCGTGGACTTGGAGACGATCGCGAGTGGAATCAAAATCGGTGATTAGGGCATAGTCGGCCATGCCGGTGCTGGCGTAGTCGGCCCGGAAGCGATCGCCGAGGACAAGTACATCGGCTCCAACCCCACCTGTGAGGGTATCAATTTCGTTTTGGCCAGCATTGGGACCCGCTTGGACACCGCTGAGGGTATCGTCGCCGCGATCGCCGCTGCGGCGAGTTAAGTATTAGCCCGATGTCATTAAGCTCTATGAATTAATCAGCACGAACGGATAGAACGGGGAATGCTAGGGATAGAGTGTAAAAGGAGAACCCTGCGAATGCTGGGAGGTGCCCATGCCTGTTAGCTCCTCTGAAGTCCCGGTAGTCCTGGCGGTGGATGATAGTCCAGTCATTCATGCAATGGTAAGGCGGGCACTAGAACCTGATTATCGCGTCATTTCGGTTGATAACGGCGTCGAAGCCTTGTCCCGGATTTATCACGAATCGGTGGATCTGGTTTTGCTGGATGTGTCCATGCCCGGTGTAGATGGTCTGGAGGTATGCCGCACGATTCGTACCCTAGAACAATTCCATGCCCTGCCGATCATTATGCTTACCTCCCGCGATCGCCCCTTTGACAAAATCCAGGGACGGGTGGCAGGGGCCACGGAGTACCTAACCAAACCGTTTGAGGCAGAGCATCTATGCGAGGTAGTGGCCAAGTTAATTAAGCTTCCCTCAGAAACAGCGTCCTAGACGACTTGCCAGATAAGTGCCGCCTTGAGGTGTGTGTTACCTTGCACTTCAAGGTAAATTGGGCATACAGTTTTTTGGCCTTTCTAAGCTAAATCCCCCCTGCGATCGCGTTTCGGGAGTAGAGAATCCCGATGACCACGTACTAGGGGCAATAGCGATACAACGCGCCTTCAGCGCATCCGGAACCTTTTTTTAATTTGCGACTTCTAAGGAGGGAAATGGCAGCCCCTTGGGCCTTGCCACGGGGGTGATTCCCCTTAGATCGGCAGCGTTTTGGCCCCTGACAATGGCCTTGCCCGATCGCCCGCTTCTCACAATAATGTCATCGCTCCTGAGGACTCTTGTATGTGCCAGAGTACCCGTTTTCGCCTGCCCAAATTGCTGTGGCTTCCGTTGGTCATGACCAGTGCGGGATTCGCTGGGTTACTGCCTTCCCCACCGTCCGCCCTGGGACAAGTACCGATTGCTTCCCAAGCTGCGCCAGCGGTCACCGTACAAACCGTAGAAGCGGCAACGCCGCCCAGCCGTTCCCCGACCCCCGTGACGCGGGCAGGCGTGGTCGTGGACGCTGTGCGATCGCAGCCCCAGCTTCCCCCGGCACCACCCCCGGATCTCATGATTAGTCAGGTAACGATCGCCGGAGCGGGGAACTTACAGCCCCAGGTTGCCGCTGTCATTCGCACCCAGGCAGGTCAAACCGTACCGGCGGCCCAAATTGAGGCGGATCTGGCGGCAATTCGGGCGATCGGCCTGTTTGCCGATGTTCAGGCAATCCCTGTCACAACCCCCCAAGGCGTCCACCTTACCTACCAGGTTCAACCAAACCCGATCCTACGGGCGGTGCAGATGCACGGCAATCAGGTCCTACCCCAACCGACGATCGCTGCCGCATTCCGGGATCTCTATGGGCGTCAACTGAACTTGAATGAACTCAAGCCCCGCATCGAGAGCCTCAACCAGTGGTATGAAAAGAACGGCTACACCCTAGCCCATGTAGTCAACGTCAGTTGGGGGGAACCAACGGGGACCCTGATGGTGACCGTAGTGGAAGGGGTGATCGACTCGCTCCAGGTGCAATTTGTGGATGACGAAGGCAACACCATTGATGCCACCGGTAAGCCCATCAAGGGCCGCACCCGTGACGGAATTATTACCCGTGCAGTGCAAACCCAACCGGGAGATGTCTTTAACCGCACTGCGATCGAGCAGGATTTGCGGCGGCTGTACCAGTTGGGCCTATTCGCTGATGTGGGGGTCACGCTCAAACCCGGTCAGGTCCCGGAGACGGTAGGGGTCATCATCCAGGTGGCGGAGCAAAAGACGGGCCAGTTTATGCCCAATGCGAGCTACAGCACGAGTGGTGGCCTAGCGGTAGGCTTGAAGGTCCAACAGAATAATATCGGTGGTAACCACCAGCAGTTGAGTGCCGATGTCCAGGTCGATCGTCAGGGCGTGCTCTACGATGTGCGCTTTACTGACCCCTGGATCATGGGCGACCCACACCGGACAGCGTATACCGCCAATGTCTTCAACCGACGGGGCACCTCCCTGGTATTGGGTGGGGGAGATACCCCGGTGGATCTGCCCAATGGCGATCAACCCCGTCTCGATCGCCTGGGAGGCGGGATTCGCTTTAGCCGTCCCCTCGCCGATGACTGGCAGGTGTCCCTGGGCACCCAATACCAACGGGTCTTGGTCCAGGATGAAGCAGGCAAGATTACGCCCAAGGATGCATTGGGCAATGACCTCAGTTTCAGCGGTACGGGCCGGGACGAATTGTATACCCTTGAGTTGGCTGCCGTTCAGGATCGCCGGAACCAACGGGAGCAGCCAACCCAAGGCTCCCTCCTGCGCTTGAGTACGGAGCAGTCCGCCCCGATCGGAGCGGGTAATATTCTCATGAATCGGGTCCAAGGCAGTTACAGCGTCTATGTACCGGTCCAGTTCACCCAGTTCACCCCACAGTCAGAAGCCCTGGCGCTGAATGTACAAGCGGGCACCGTGGTCGGTAACCTGCCCCCCTATGAAGCCTTTAGCCTGGGGGGGACGGATTCTGTGCGGGGGTACGATCGTGGGGATATGGCCAGCAGTCGCAGCTATGTGCAGGCATCGGCGGAGTATCGCTTCCCCCTGTTCTCGATCGTGGGGGGCACCCTGTTTTTCGATGCGGCCACGGATTTAGGGAGCAGTGACACCGTACCCGGCGATCCCGGTGGGGTGCGGGATAAACCGGGGAGTGGCTTGGGCTATGGCGCAGGTCTGCGGGTGAAAACACCTGTGGGTTTGGTACGAATGGACTATGGTTTGAATGACCAGGGCGATAGCCGCCTCCACTTTGGCTTTGGCGATCGCTTCTAGGGATTGGGTTAGTCCGCCCTCTGGCGGCACCCCATTCTGGCCTAATACTTGCGTTCCTGGGGTTGGAACAGGGTGATGGTCACGGGCATATATTGTAGGTCCACCCCAATGGGTGAGTAGTAGGCTAGGGTGTGCTGGAGAAACTGGGCATCATCCCGATCGGGATAATCCTCGCGGGCATGGGACCCCCGGCTCTCGCGCCGATTCAGGGCCGCCGTGAGAATCATTTCCCCCACCACCATCAAACTGCGTAGCTCTAGGGCTTCAACAATTTCCGTATTCCAGCAGGTGCCGCGATCGTCCAGGCGGATCTGCTGGTATTGCTGTTTGAGGGCCTGGATCTGTTCAATCCCGGCGGCCATGCTGTCGTGGGTCCGAAACACGCCGCAATGTTCAGTCATACAATCCTGGAAGGCTTGCCGGACCTGGTGAATGCGGTAGGTACCCGGTTGATCGAGCAGGGCTTGTAGCTGTTGCTGCGCTTCAGCAAGATAGACCGGGGCATTCAGGGCGGGAAGCTTACGGTTTTGCACGTAGTGAGCGATCGCTGCCCCTGTGCGACGACCATAGACCACACATTCCAGCAGCGAATTACTACCCAGGCGATTAGCCCCATGCACCGACACACAGGCCGTCTCACCCGCCGCGAAAAACCCTTCGACCAACGCCTCTGGACTTTGGCGCACCTGGCCATCCGTGTTGACGGGAATCCCCCCCATTGAATAATGCACCGTGGGCCGCACTGGCATGGGTTGCTCGACGGCATCAATCCCCAGCAACCGGTGGGCCTCCTCCCAGCAGAAGGGAATCCGGCTCATGATCTTTTCCCGCCCCATATGGCGCAGATCCAGGTAGACAAAGGGACCGCCGGCACTGCCATTGGGGTGAATCCCCCGACCGGCCCGAATTTCCCGCGCGATCGCCCGTGAGGTAATATCCCGTGGCGCGAGTTCCATCCGGGAGGGCGCATAGTCGGCCATAAACCGCTGGCCCTCCGCGTTAATCAAATAGGCCCCTTCCCCCCGGACGGCTTCGGAAATCAAAACCCCCACGGGATACAGCCCGGTCGGGTGAAACTGGACAAATTCCATATCCTCCAGCGGTAACCCGGCCATCGCCGTCATCGCCAACCCGTCGCCAGTGGAGGCAAAATCGTTGGACGTCGTGTTATAGACCCGCCCATAGCCGCCCGTCGCAAACATGATGGCCTTCGCCCGCACGATCGCTAATTGGCCATCGAGCAGATGATACATGACAATACCCTTGGCCTGCCCCTCTTCGACAATCAGGCGTAGGACATACCATTCTTCGTAAAGCCTGACCCCGTGGTGTTTGAGATTACAGACCAACTCGTGCAGGATGGCGTGACCGGTCTTATCGGCGGCATAGCAGGTACGGCGATAGGTATGGCCGCCAAAGGCTCGTTGCGCAATCCGACCATCCGGCAGGCGCGAGAATAACACGCCCAAATGCTCCAGATCGATCACCACCTGGGGTGCTTCCTGGGTCAGAATCGCCACAGCATCCTGATCCGCGAGGTAATCCGACCCCTTCACCGTGTCAAAGGCATGGGCTTCCCAGCTATCTTCAGCATCCACATTGTTGAGGGTGGCGGCGATTCCCCCCTGGGCCGCCACGGAGTGCGATCGGATGGGGTGAGTTTTCGCCACTAGGGCAATATTGAGGCTGGGATCAATCCGGGCAATTTCCAGGGCCGCCCGACAACCCGCCAACCCACCACCCACAATCACCACATCGTGCTCAAACATAAACCAGCGCCCTCACGCACACACCAATCTAATCAAGCCAATCCCATCAAGCCAATCCCATCAAGCCAGCAGCCAGACTTCAACGATCGTCCTGCCCCACCCCAGGACCATTACCTAGTCTGCCAACCCTGCTTTACTCTAGCAACTTTCTCGCCCGCACAAACCCTTATCAACCAGACGCTTGAACCAGTTTCGGGACGATTCAACGCCAACAAAAATTCCCCACCCAAGGGCAGGGAATCATGATAACGATGTCTACAACAATCTCTGGAGCAATCTCTGGAGCAATCTCTGAAACCTGAACAGGGGCAGCCCATTGCTGACCTAGCTGACCTAACGGTAATGCTTAGGCCGGTTGCTGACTAACGGGTAGCCCTTCAGTACTCACCTGGCCTTTAGCTTCACTGGCAGCAGTGACTGGACGCAATTCAATGTGATTCAACAGCGTTGTCACAAAGGCAAAAAGGAGGAAGGGCAAGGAAAGCACTAAAATCAGCCCCACGGTTGCCAAGGCGTAGATCGGGCGACTGACACCCAATAGGGCCATTGCTACGGCTAAGCTAATAAAAATGGTAATTAGCCAAATGATCACTTGCGGGTAGATATCCCCAAAGGTAAGCGTACAGGCAACGCGGTAACGGCTGATCTTATCCATAGGTTCGCTCTAGTAGAATTTTTGCAACAGGTTTTAAACGTATCTCGAATCATCCTGTATCTTTTTTCTAGCTTAGAGCCTGAGTTTGAATTTCGCCCTTTTCTCAATTTTTCTGCATATTCTGCAATGCAAGTTTACATAATATCGATTAATCCTGCTCGATTCCGGAAACTTGGGCCGTCGATCGCGGTCAATGCAGTAGTCTGGATGACGAAATCCCTTAAGGAAAAATGATAATTTTGCGGCAAAACAGTGTCCACGCTCCCAGCCCAAGACCTGCCCAATGACTATGAATATTGCTACGGATTGTGAATAATCTTCTCAGGAAGTCGCGGACCTCAGGTAGGGGATTCGGACGGGAGCATGGCTACGAGGGCCGCCTGTAAGTCCTGGGTGAGAGTGGCGATCGCTTGGCGGCGGTTGGTCCGATAGTCGTCGGCACGATCGCTGACCGAGAGGGGCTGTCCCACAGTGATCAATGCCCGTTGCGCCCCCAGGTTGGGCAGGGGAAAGGGGGTTTGTCCTTGCAGGCGGGTGACCGTATTCCACAGCAACAGGGTCGTTTCCGCAAACCGTTCGATCGTGGGTTTCTCGGCCACATACTTACCCGTAACGGCGACAAAGGTTTCCACCAGACGCATGTGCCACATCCGCAGGGCCGCTTCCTCGGCGACGCGATCGGCCAGTCCTCGTTCCACAGGCGACAAGCGCTCTAGATCCTTGAGATCCTGGCGATAGATCCGGTCCCAGCCCGCCTGCTCCAGCCGCCGACAGCGCTCGATGAGCGATCCTGTGGAGTTAACCCCAAAAAATTGCTCCGCGACAGCCAGTGCGGTTTGGAGGAGCGTCTGGAGGCGATCGGCGATCGGGGCGGCGGAGTCGGTCGCGGCGATCGGGGCGGGGGGCCGGGATACATTGGGATAGAAGTTGGCGTAGAACTGCTCCATCAGGGTCAGCAGGTGCTCCCCTAGGCGGGTTAGACGTTGGTATAACGCCACTTCCGAGTCCCCCTGACCCACTAGCCCACTGTCCCGCTCCAGTTGGATGAGCAACTGGGTCACGGCCTGCCAGGGCGGATCGAGGTAGGTGTATTGCATCCCGATCGGCACAATCAGTACCCTTTCTGGTCGCTCGGCTTTGCGTAAATCCTCAACACACCAAAACCCCATTTGGGCAATTCCCGGCTCCAGGGGACTGATTACCTCATTGTGGCCGTTGGTCCCCCCCTCCGGTGCAGCAGCCAGGGGGAACGGGCCATTGACGAACAGGTGACGAATCGATCGCAGCCCAATCGTATCCAGCTTGCCCCGCATAATCGGTGTACAGCCCAGTTGGGAATAGAGCCAACCCACCCACTCTCCAGCCCAGAGGGGAATGCCGCGATCGTAGATAAAGTGGGCATGAAGGGGCTGGGTTAGGGGTACCCTTTGCTGGCGGGCCAGACGGGTCACTGATCGCCAGAGCAGATGGGCCATACAGAACGGATCATGGGGGCTGGGGTGGCGAAAGGCCAGGAGAAAACGCACTTGTCCCGCTTGGAATTGGCGATAGAGATCCAACAATTGTTCCCCATTGTGGACCTGAACTTCCGGACAGTGGGCCACCCGGCGGAGCGCGATCGGTAGCAGTTGGCGAGACACGGCCAACACCCAGGGATTAAAACGGGGGGGAATAAAGGCGAGGGGAGGGTGAGCTGGCATTACAGAATCAGGGAGCGGGTGACGATAACAGCAGGGGGCAATGTTCTAATGAACCTTAAGGATAAAAGATAAAAATCTGGAATGCCCATTAGCGCGACTAGGGGAAAAATGGGCTGTGATTCCTGCGGTGACCGTCTGCTCCACCGTTCGTTGTCAGGGTTAGGGTACCTGAACAAACCCTAGAAGGGTGCGATCGGCGATCGTTGCCACCAAAAAACTCCTCAGCAACGCTCAGGAGTTGATGGGTCAGAGAGAGAAAACGGGCTTAGTGGCTAGCCAATGGTTGAATCGTGCCCGTGCAGAGTTCTTGGAAAGTCAACATAGAAGTGTCCTCGAAGTGCCCTCAAACATGCGATCGGTGAGTCTCTGCCGCGATGGCCCGATGATTAGGCAATGGCCAGGTTAGGGGACACCATGCCCTCGACACCCGGCACCAGTGGTAGGGCTGTCCGCGTTGTTGTCCCCAGATAGGTGACACCGCGATAGGTCATGGCCACATTACGGCTGCCAGAAGGAGTAGTAACGGTATGGATCGGGAAGGTTGCGCCACGATAGTGACCGATCGCAGTTTGGGTTGTGGCAACGGTAGTGGTGGGTTGGGTGTAGGTCGTGCCGCGATAGGTGAGTTGCATGGGAGTGTCCTCTCGGTTGGGGTTTTGGCTTGATGGGTTCATCATCCCGTGTTCACCCGGAGCAGACAGTGATATGGGACGGAGATATCCGTGATAGTACGGGGAATTTCCCGTGACGGTTGGGTCATTACCGACGTGATCTGGCACACAAGCCTCTCCTGAATCGTGCCACACGGGGGATCGTGAACGTCAGTCCCCGGTCACACAAGCCGTAGGATTGCCCCGTAACTGAAATCGTTTTAGTTTGACGGGGCGCGATCGGGGAGCCAGCATTGCTCAATGACCAGATCCACCGCATCGGCAACGGCAAGGGCACCCCAGTAGTCACCATGCGCCTGGGTCGAGCAGCGGGAGGGGCTAAGGGGATAGAGACTGACCTGGGTAAACCCACAATCCACGGGGTCAGCGAGGGCCGTTGGCAGATCGATCGCCTGAGGCGCAGCGGTAAATCCTAAGGTAAGGTGGGTTGGGGGCAAGTGCAGTCCCCGCCCGATCGCCTTGAGCAGGGCTTCCTTACGGGTCCAGAGTTGGAAAAACGCGGACAGTTGCTCGGCACCGGGCAATGCCATAAAAGCCGCCTGTTCAGTGGGCGAAAAAACATGACGCCCTAGGGATGGGAGGTTGGTGATTGGGCGGCTCTCTTCCACGTCAATCCCGACTGGAGTCCCAGTGGTAATGGCGATCGCCGCCCACTGGCCCGAATGGGAAAGGTTAAAGGCGATCGCTGCTCCCGCCACATAAGGTTTACCGAAGGAGGTTGATTGTATCTTGACCTGATCAGGCGCGATCGCCAAGAACTGGGCCAAGAGTTGGCGTAGAGTTCCGTGGGAAACAATGAAACGTTGACGATCGCTCTCCCGCACAAACCGCTGTGCCCGTTGCTGTTCCTGGGCATCTAACAGGGGCCATAGACGGTCAAGTTCCATTTGCCAGTGGGGGAAGGAAATGTAAAAGACCTGGACTTCATTGGGTAAAAGGCGGGCAGGCATACCTAATGCTTGTGGGATAGCCGTCTCGGCTGTCATAGCACCTTCAAAATCTAAAATCTAAAATCTAAAATAACTTGACAGCACCCTAGTTCAAATCAAGCGGTAACTGCTCCTGGAAGAGGGTTTTGACAATTTTGCGCACGGTATGAAATCCCCCATCGAAATAGGCGGCTCCTAGAATGGCTTTTAAGGTTTGGACTAGGGCATCCGCAGTTTCGTCAATGCGTTCTGCTTTTTCGGTTTCACTGAGTTTGATGAAGGGACCAATCATCAGGGTTTCGCTGATGGTCACCAGGGTCGATTCGGCTAAGAAGGGTTGCAGCCAGTCGTTAATTTCAGCTTCGGTTTGGCAGGCCGATCGCAGGGCAAATTCGGTTAAGATCATGCGCAGGATCGCGTCACCCACAACACTGTAGGCAGTTTGGTCGGCACAGGGTTCTCCGGCTTCCTGGCAGGCGATCGCGTAGGAGGGGCGAATCAGCGATCGTTTGAGGATCTCTTTATCAAAGAAAAAGTAGTTGAGTTTTTGTTCAATTAACATAGAGATTTTAGCAACGCTGACTGCCCGCCCGCGAATCCATTGCGGGCTAATAGGGAAAGTCTACTGGAAGTAGGCTCCATCACAACACTTCTGATTGCATCCAGCCTAGAGTTGAACCGACCTAGTAGCTCAAAAAGGAAATTCTGCAACGTTCGTAGTGCTGGCTTTAGCCGGCAACGACTAAAGTCGTTACGACCAACCTTGCGAAACTTGATCTTGGCTGGATTAGGGTGAGTCCGTCAAATAGGCTACCTTATCAGTTTTCTCCCAGGGCAGATCTAAATCGGTGCGTCCGACCTGACCAAAGGTGGCGAGTTTGCGGAAAAAAACATCGGGATAGTGAGCCGGGAGTCCCCGCAGGTCAAACTGTTTCACAATCCCCGCGAGGCGAAAATCAAACTGCTGACTAAGGCGACGAATAATTTCTTCCTCTGGAACTTTGCCCGTGCCAAAGGTTTCGACTTCGATGCTGACGGGTCCGGCCTGACCAATTGAATAACTTAAATGCACTTCACATTCTTCCGCTAGGCCAGCCGCGACCACGTTTTTGGCGGCATAACGGGCGGCATAGGCCCCAATGCGATCGATGCGCAGGGGATCTTTACCACTGAGGGCCGCGCTACTGTGTTTGGAATATTCGCCGTAGGTATCGATGCCATTTTTGCGCCCGGTTAAGCCCGCATGGATCAACGGTCCCCCCGTAATCACCGGACCATTGGGGTTAATAAAAATATGGGTTTTGGCATCGGGTCGCAGAGGTTCGTCGGCAAAGGCAGGTTTAATCACCACTTCCTGAATATCAGACTGAAGTTGTTGGAGGCTAGGGAGATCGGGTGTATTTTGACTGACTTCGATCGTCACACTATGGATACGGTGCGGTTTGTGATCGTTATATTCCACCCCGACCTGGGTTTTACCATCGGGAGCGAGGTAGGGCAGCAGAAGTGTTGAATCCAGATATAAAACTTTACATTTTAGGGTGCGAGAGTCAT